>CAMMLF010000028.1 GCA_946497585.1 uncultured Clostridium sp. | reverse complement strand
TACAATTTTCATTGCCATATAATGTTTGTGGTCTGGACTTTCTCTTTGCCATAGATAAACCTTAGGCACATCGTATAAAGTCTCTACACTTGAAATTGCTTTCTAGCTCGGGATTAACATATATTTCTACTTAGTCTTCCCCGAATTAGCGATGTCCACTTTGCAAGTTTCCTCACAAAGGTGCAAGATAGTTCAAAGTAATTAAATAATTACCTATCCCACAAGTCAGTTGCTCTACCAGCTGAGCTAAAGTGGCGTATTTGGTGACCCCGACGGGAATCGAACCCATGTCTCCGCCGTGAAAGGGCGATGTCTTAACCGCTTGACCACGGGGCCAATAATATTAGGATTTATACCCAAATCCTAAATAAAATGGTGAGCCATCGGGGAATCGAACCCCGGACAACTTGATTAAAAGTCAAGTGCTCTACCAACTGAGCTAATGACTCATAACTCTAGTTGCAACTACTACACGTAGTTGACACATACATTATTGTACTACAAGTATAGCCATTTGTCAACTGAATTTTTTAAATTTTTTCGAAAAATTTACACATTATTTTTGTAATATATAAAAAAACTTGCAATACACATAACAAAATATTATAATCATCTAAAGGAGTAAGTTTATGGAACGTGTTGATAAAATTAATTACTATTTAGATATAGCAGAAACTATTTCAGAAAGAGGTACTTGTCTTCGTAAAAACTTTGGAGCAATTATAGTTAAAAATGATGAAATAATCGCAACTGGTTATACAGGTGCACCTCGAGGAAGAAAAAATTGTATTGATTTAGGTTACTGTACAAAGAAAAAAATTTTTCCTGATGTAAGGCACAGTGGCTATGATGCTTGTAGAAGTGTTCATGCTGAACAAAATGCTATGCTAAGTGCCTCAAGAAAAGATATGATAAATAGTGATTTATATTTAGTTGGTGTTAGAAAAGATACTGGCAATTATGAGGAAGGTGCTTCTCCTTGTCAAATGTGTAGAAAACTTATAATTAATTCTGGAATTAAGCACGTTTATGTCAGAATTGATAAATCTAATTATGAAGTAATAAATGTTGCTGATTGGATTGAAAACGATGATTTGTTAAATGGTAAAATTAGCTATTAAGCTTTGCTTTTTTGCACTTTTTCATACTTATTATTTGTTAAATAAATTTATTGTTTTTTTCTAAGCAAAAAGACGTCTTGATTATGACGTCTTTATTTTACTATAAATTAGGCTCGTCTATATCTGCTGTTTTTACTCTTACTTTTTTGTCAATTTCTCCTTTTAAATCTCTCGATATCTCTGCCATTTGATCGATTAGAAAATCTTTTATTCTACCTTGATATTGGTCAGTAACTGTAATATTTGTTCTTGATGACATATTTCTAACTGTATCAAGTTCTTGATTTAAAATAGAATTATATGTAGTAAGAGTTCTATTATTAACAAACCTTCCCTCTGATCCCTTTCTTAATATGCTTAGTTGTGGTGATGTAAAAAATACTTGTGTTATTGGTTTATAACCTTTTAAATAATTAGATTGATACATTTCTATTATTCTTCCATAATCTTCTTGTGACATCTTTCCTTGACTAATATCACTTTTCATCCAAGGTATTCTATCTATAAGCCCTCTATCATAAATAACTACTTTTCCTTTTGCATTTGCAAAATCTTCGCTAATATTTTTCATTTATTCTAATATCATCCAAAAATTATAATGTTCAGAAGATTTTGGTATAGGATTATATTCTGCTGTTTCTCTTCTAGTTATAACTGGTATTCCTTTTTTATCAAAAGCATTTTGGATCGCATTTTTTAAAGTTGTCTTTCCACTTTTGGGCGTTCCTATTAATTCAATAAATAAAGGCTTATCACTTCCAGTTACTTCTCCTTTTATTTCCTCTAAAGTTCTATCTATTTCTTCTAATTTTTTTAATTTGTCTTCTCCATTAATAGCCATTGTTTTACTCCTTATTTAAAAAGTTTATCTAATATTACTTTATATCTCTCATATAATTTGTTATCTTTAGAGTTCACAATCACTGCATTATACATTTCTGTATAGTACCATTTTTGCTTTTCATATGGTCTATTAAAGCTTTTCCAAACTTCATCACCTTTTTCTAAAATTAAATCGTACAATGTTTCCAAATTGTTTATTTTATCTGCACATTCTACCATTTTTCCTTCAAAACTAGCCGTTTTTATTTTATCTATAGCCTGTCTTTTCCTTTCTTCCCAAGGAAGAGACTTATCTTCTGTTACTTCTTCAACTATTTTAGCTACATTATCTCCAAATTCTTTTTTTATGTCATTTAATATGTATTTTGTATCTTCAACTACATCATGAAGTATTCCTGCTATTACACAATCTTCACTCATATTAGAATCTTTTAACATCATTCCTACTGTAAATGGGTGAAATATCATTAGTACGTTATCTGTCTTTCTTCTTTGGAGGTCGTGAGCTTTTGTAGCAAATAAAATAGAATAATCTAATCTTTCCATAAGTGCTCCTCGTATAACTAAAAATATTTAGGCTTTTAAAAGGTTACCCATAAACCTTTTTTAATATTCTATTCTTCATCTTCTTCGTTTAATTCGTCAACAACGTCATTTACATCAATTCCATGTATCATACAAGCTTCTTCTAAAGTTTCTCCTTGTGATGCTGGACAACCAATGCAATGCATTCCTACTTGTAATAATAAATCAACCTTTTCTGGTGCTTTTTCAATTATTTCACCTATTTTTGTATCTTTACTAAACTTCATAATTTTCTCCTTTCTCGTATATTTTATCACATTTTTTCGAAAAAGTATAGACAAAGTGAAAATTTTGTTATATAATTTCCAACAGTTGGGAGGAGTGCTTTATGATTACTTTAGTAGATTTATTTTTTATTTTTTCTATTTTAAATTTATTTATAGCAATTTACATTATTTATACTTTTTTCCAATTCAAATTTACTCACTCAGCTCAAGGCTCAAAACTACAAATTAAATTAAAAAGAGGTGATGATTATTAGATTTATTATTTGTGCATTATTCACATTTTTTACTTTAGTTTTTTCACTAATATTGTTCAAACCAATATTATTTACCTCTGCTAATTCACTAGTTAGCAATTTAAAAATATTTGATTTTATATTAGAAGACCCTTCATTATGGCATAATTTTAAAATACTTTATATTGTTACTTTACTATTTGATTCCATAATTATTTCTAATATTATTTATTCAAAATTTTTATCAAATATTTTTATCCATACTCATCACACACAAGAAAAATCTATAAATCACAATGAGCTTAATCTCCTTATTGGAAACTCTCAGGAAAACAAACCAATTTACATACCTGAAAAAAGTTTATACCAAAATATGCTTATTACTGGAGGAATTGGTACTGGTAAAACAGCCTCAGCAATGTACCCTTTTACTAAGCAACTAATTAAATATAAATGTGATAACCCCATAGAAAAGCTAGGTTTTCTTATACTCGATGTTAAAGGTAATTATTATTCAAAAGTGCGAGAATTTGCTGAAGAATACCACAGACAAAATGATGTTATAGTTATAGAATTAAGTGGAAAATATACTTATAATCCTTTGGACAAGCCTAATCTAAAGGCTTCAATTTTGGCAAATAGGATTAAAACTATTTTACTTTTGTTTTCACCAAATAATTCAGAGTCATACTGGCTTGATAAATCTGAGCAAGTAATTGAAAATTTTATTACTTTTTGTAGGATGTATAATAATGGATATGTTACTTTTGAAGAACTACATAAACTAATAACAGATAAAAAATATTACTTAGAAAAGCTTCACGAAGTTCGAAGAGTATTTTTATCCGGTGTTTTAAGCGATTCTGATATTTATGACTTGCTTTCTTGTATAAGATTTATTGAAAAGGATTTTTACAGTTTAGATGACAGAACTTTTAATATATTAAAGTCTGAAATCACTAGAATTACTAATTGTTTTGTTTCTGATTATGAAGTTTTAAAAACCTTTTGTCCGACAAAACAAAAGGAGAATTTCTACGGTTTTGAGGATACAATCGAAAATGGTAAAATTGTTGTATTAAACTTAAATATTGGTAAGTATAAAAATTTATCTAAAATAATTGCAGCATATTTAAAGCTTGATTTTCAAACAGATGTTATTACACAGCTTTCAACATATGTTAAAAGGCCTATGGTCTTTATTTCTGATGAGTACCAAGAGTATGTAACAAGTTCAGATGCAGAATTTTTTGCCCAAAGTAGAGAAGCAAAATGTATTAATATTGTAGCCACTCAAAGCTACACTTCTTTGCTTCACACTTTAAACAATCAATATTCTGTAAAAGTAATTGTTCAAAATTTGGTTAATAAGCTCTGGTTTAGAACAGATGATATTTTTACAATTGAAGATGCCCAAAAGCAAATTGGTAAAGAGGATAAAGAAAAATCTTCTAGGACTATTTCTGAAAATTCCAAAGAAAGTAACTATAATTATTTAATTAAGCGCTTTTCTTCAATTGATTCTAATTTATCTGAAAGTATTAATACTTACTTTCAGTTTGATTATTCTTATGACTATAATTTTTTTACCCAAGAATTAGAGACTTTTACTAGTTTGGCGTTTTTATCTAATGGTAATAAAATTATAAAACCCCAAAAAGTTAATATGATACCCTACTTTAAAAGTAATTGATATTATTAGAATTATTTTTACAAAAGTTAAATTTTATTTAGCAAAAAGGACTTACTAGGCTTTAATAAATTATTAATCATTTAATAAAGAAAGGATGTGTTTTTATGAAGAAATTTAAAAAGAAATTATTTTTTATATTATTTTGCTTAGTTTTAGCATTTTTATTTATATGCATCTCTTCAAATACATATGCTGCAACCCCAAAGCTTGTTAAAACTTTAACTGATGCATTTGAAGATATTGAAGATTGGATACTTAAACTTGCAACGCCAGCCGCTGCTGTCGCTGTAGGAGTTGGTCTATTTATGAAAAAATTTAGTTTTGGTGATGAAGAAAAAATGAGAACTGCTAAAAAAGTTATTCGAGGTTCTTTATTTGCTTATGGTTTTGTTTTAGCAATTAATCTTGTTTTATCTGCAATTGAGTCTTTAATTGGATAAATTATTTATTTCACTATTTAACCAATAAATCCCAATATACATTTTTCAGAACATATATTGGGATTTAAATCAAATCTAATATTTAGTAAGAAAGGAATTTTACATTGGAACAATCAGAAATTGTAAACATTATTATAGAAACAATAAACTCCATATTTAGCAACCTATTTTCTTCCATAGATAATAATGTTTATTCATATTTAGATACATTTACTTTTGTTGATAGTAATATAATAAACAACTCATTTTTTGAAAAACTACTAGGTAGCGATGGAAAAAATGGTATTTTGTATTTAACAGATGCTTTACTACTAAGCATTATTATTTATTATGCAATAAGATATTCATATTCCACATTTACTGGAAATAATGTGGAAAAGCCTACTCAATTCGTTTTCAAAATGGTTATTGTAGGAATATTTGTTAATTGTTCTTACTTTTTATGTGAGCAAGTGCTTAACATTAATTATTTAATTTCTGGTAGTATACAAGATATTGGCGAAAGTGTTGTTGGCAAAGATATTACTTTTTCAAGTTTAATACAAAGTTTAAACTCAGTTATATCAGTTGGAGAAATTAGCTTTGATTTATTTTCATTTGATGGCATTATAAAAGGATTTATATCTGTAGGACTACTGAATATATTATTTTCCTACTCCCTTAGATATATTATAATACAGGTTTTTGTATTAACTGCACCACTAGCAATACTTTCTTTAATAAATACATCAAGCTACTGGATATTCAAAGCTTGGGCTAGAGCCTTTTTCTCCCTTCTACTGCTCCAATCTTTTGTTGCATTAATATTAATTGTTATGCTTGCTTTAGACTCATCAAACAAATTGCTTTTAATTGGTGCTATTTATGCTTTAATGAGAGCAAATACTTTTATGAGAGAAATTTTGGGCGGGGTTAGCGTTGATGTTTCAAGTAATATCTCGTCTATCATGGCTTCGTTTAAAACTTAATAAATTAAAAAATAATTGTCTTTTTCAATTAGATCTCTATTTTTTGAAAGGAACACCAAATGAAATTCATTTTTCCACAAAATTTTAATTTTAAAAATAAACTACTTGGTATAATTGATTACCCTACCGCCATATTTAATGTAATTTACTTTTTTATAATATGGTTCTTTTGTAATTTACTTGTACCTAATCTTACAGCCAAAATAGTTATAATTATATTTTTATACTTGCCTGTATTTTTACTTAGTGTTATAGATTTTAACCATGAAAATATATTATACTTCTTTTGGTATATGCTAAAATATTTTTTTAGGCCGAAGATATATTTGTATAAATAATTGTTGTAAACAGTTACAAAAAATGATATAATTCGACATAGTAAAGTTTAAGCAAATTGCAGGAGGTAAATATGAAGTTAGAGCAAAATGATTCTTCACTTATTTTTTCAACCACTTCAATTCCCGATGTTTTTTTTACTGAGTATTTATCTCAGGCAGGCGGAGATTTTGTAAAGGTTTATTTGTATTTATATTTTTTATCAAAATATAATAAAGAAGTTAAAATAAATGATTTATCTAAAAAACTAGAATTACCACTAAAAACAATACAGGATGCTGTAAAGTATTGGGAGGATGAAGGTTTACTTATTCGTAAAAATCAAGGATTTATTGTAGCTAATTTGCAAGAAATAGAATTAAACAAATTATATAAACCTAAAATTACTATGTCTTCAAATGACTTAGCTAAAGTAGCTGAAAATAAATATAGAGTTAAAGCAATTGATACTATTAACAATGAATTTTTCCAAGGCGTAATGTCTCCTTCTTGGTATGGAGATATTGATTTATGGTTTAAAAAATACGCCTTTGATGAAGAAGTTATGATAGCTTTATTTAGATACTGCTTTAATAAATCTGCTTTACATAGAAGCTATGTTGCTACAGTTGCAGAAGCTTGGAATAAAAATAAAATAAAGACTTTTGCTGATTTGGATTCATATTTTGAAAAAGAGCAAAAAGTTAAAACACTTGAAAATAGTATTCGTAAAAAACTTAGACTTAATAGAAATCTTACTATATACGAAGAAGCTTATGTTGAAAAATGGAATATTACTTATGGATATGGTTTAGATATTATAGATATTGCTTTAAAGAAAATGGCTGGTAAATCAAGCTATAATTTTGAATATATAGATAAAATGATAAGTGATTGGCATGAAAGAGGTTTAAAAACTCCTGAAGATGTTAACAAACATTTAGAAAATCAAAAAGGTAAACCAGTGCAAAAAAAGGAAACGAAAGAAACCAAAGCTAATTTTTCACAAAGACAGTATACTGATTTGAATAATTTTTATAGTAATATATAGGAAGAGTCAATTATTCTAAAATTAAATTATTTTAAACAAATTTAATTAGCTGTTAATTTTAAAAGAAAGAGGTGATAAAATTTGAACGCAAAAAATTTACAAACCTTGCTAGTTGAATATGACCAAAAACGTTCTAGGGCAATATCTGATGCAGAAACAAAAAAAATAGAGATGTATTCAGAAATACCTCGGGTTAGAAAAAATAGATAATGATATAAATACAGTTTCAATTTATGCAATAAAATCTGTTTTAACGCAAAAAGACCCCAAAGCTCCACAAAAATTAAAAAGTGATTTAAGTAACTTGAAAAAGCAAAAGGTTGAGCTATTACAAAAATACGGAAAAACTGAGGAAGATTTAGCACCACATTTTGAATGTCCTAATTGTCAAGATACCGGATATATTCAAACTGAAAATGGAGTTACACTTTGTCCTTGCATAAAGCAAAGATTGTATAATATACAATATAATAATTCAAATATTTATGATTTAGAAAATCAAAATTTTTCTAAATTTAATATTAATTATTATTCAGATAAGCCTGATACAGAGAAATATAAGTCAAAATTATCTCCAAGAGAAAATATACTAAAAATAAGAAAAATTTGTGATAAATTTATCGAAAATTTTGATGACCCAAATGAAAATAATCTACTTTTCTGTGGCAATTCAGGTTTAGGTAAAACCTTTCTTTCATCTTGTATAGCTAATGAAATGATTAAAAAAGGCAAAACTGTGCTTTATCAGACAGCTCCTGTTATGCTAGATAATATTATTGATTATAAATTTGGTAAAACAGATAACAACATAGTTTCAACAATTAATTCTGTTGATTTATTAATTATTGATGATTTAGGAACTGAAACTAAGAATAATCTTAAAATTACAGAATTATTTAATATAATTAATTCTAGGTTATTAAATCAAAATAACACTATTACAAAGACAATTATTTCAACTAATTTATCTTTGCAAGAATTATATAATAATTATGATGAAAGAATTTTATCTAGAATTATTGGTAATTATGAAGCTTGTTATTTTTTTGGAGATGACATACGTATAAAAAAGAAAATGGCTAGTGTATAGATTTTACGTTGGGGACGGTCCTTTTCGTAAAATAATTTAAAATCTATTCAATATTCAAAAAATCACAATATATAAATATTGTGATTTTTTATTTTAAATTATTATTTTACGAAAAGGACCGTCCCCAACGTAAAATTTAGTTTTCATCCAACTCTTCTGGGTCTTCATCAATTGTTTCAATGCTTACTACTTTGCCACCATCATTTGTTCTCATTAGAGTAACACCTTGAGTATTTCTTCCTAATACACTTATTTCTTTTGCTTGTATTCTAATTACTGTTCCAGTATCAGTTATCATCATTACATCTTCATCTTCATTTGCAATTCTGATTCCAACTATATTTCCTGTTTTAGAGGTTATTTTGTAGGTTATTACACCTTTTCCTCCTCTAGTTTGTACTCTATATTCATCAAGTTCTGTTCTCTTTCCGAAACCATTTTCTGTGATTGCTAGTAATGTTTCATTTTTATTTGAAACTATTGATTCCATTCCCACTACTATGTCATCTTTATCTAGTCTAATTCCAATAACACCTTGTGCTGTTCTTCCAACAGGTCTTACATCTTTTTCGCTAAATGTTATGCACATACCTTTTTGAGTAACTAATACTACATTATCTTCACCATCGGTTAGTCTAACATCTATTAGTTCATCATCTTCTTTTAAGTTGATTGCAAGTAATCCTGTTTTTCTAGCTGAGTCATATTCTTTTAGTGGTGTCTTTTTAATTAATCCAGACTTTGTTGCCATAAGTAAGAATTTACCATCATCAAAATTCTTAATAGGAATTACAGCTGTTATTTTTTCTCCTGCATCTAATGATAGTAAGTTGACTATTGCTGTGCCTTTTGCTGTTCTTCCTGCTTCTGGTATTTCAAATCCTCTTAATCTATATAACTTACCTTTATTACTAAAGAATAATATTAAGTCATGTGTTGAAGCTTTGAAAATTTGTTTTACGAAGTCATCTTCTCTTGTTGTCATTCCTGTAATGCCTTTTCCACCTCTTCTTTGGCTCTTATATGTATCTTGAGGCATTCTCTTGATATATCCAAAGTGTGTTAAAGCAATTATAGAATTTTCTTCAGTGATTAAGTCTTCTTCGTTGAATTCACCTTCTGCTGCAACTATTTTTGTAAGTCTATCATCACCATATTTTTCTTTTAATTCTAAGCATTCTTCTTTTATAATATCATATACAAGTTTTTCACTTGCTAATATTTCTCTTAAATGTGCTATTAACTTCATTAATTGTTCATACTCTTCTTCTATTTTTTCTCTTTGCAAACCTTGAAGAGTTCTTAATCTCATATCTAGTATGGCTTGTGCTTGTATATCATCTAAACCAAAACGTTCCATTAATCTTTCTTTTGCATCATCATAAGATTCACGGATTATTTTAATTACTTCATCAATGTTGTCTATTGCTATTCTTAAGCCTTCTAAGATGTGAGCTCTAGCTAATGCTTTGTCTAAGTCAAACTTTGTTCTTCTTAATATAACTGTTTTTCTATGGTCTATGTAATAATCTAGACATTGTCTTAAAGTAAGAATTTTAGGTTCGTTATTTACTAAAGCAAGCATAATTACGCCAAAAGAATCTTGCATTTGAGTATATTTGTATAATTGATTTAATATTACTTTTGCGTTAACATCTCTTTTTAATTCGATAACAACTCTAACTTTTTCTTCTCTGTCTGATTCATCTCTTACTTCTGAGATTCCTTCAATCTTTTTATCTCTAACTAATTGGCTAATGTCAACAATTAGTTTTGCTTTATTTACTTGGTATGGAAGTGATGTAACAACTATTCTTTGTTTGTTACCACTCATTTCTTCTATTTCGGCCTCTGCTCTTAATGTTATTTTTCCTTTACCTGTTGAATAAGCTTGTTTTATGCCATCTCTACCAAGAATTAATCCTCCTGTTGGGAAATCTGGGCCTTTTACTATTTTAAATAAATCTTCATCTGATAAGTCTTCGTCAGATTCAATTATTTTTATAACGGCATTTAATATTTCAGTTAAGTTGTGTGGTGGTATATTTGTAGCCATACCAACTGCTATACCTGATGAGCCATTAACAAGTAATGCTGGAAGTCTTGCTGGAAGTACAGTTGGTTCTTGTCTTATACCATCAAAGTTTGGCATAAAGTCTACTGTATCTTTTTCAATGTCTGTTAGCATTGTTTCTGCTATTTTTGACATTCTAGCTTCAGTATAACGATATGCAGCAGCGCCATCACCATCTATTGATCCAAAGTTTCCATGACCATCTATTAGTGGATATCTAAGTGAGAAATCCTGAGCCATTCTAACCATTGCATCATATACTGATGAGTCACCATGTGGATGATATCTACCTAAAACGTCTCCGACGGTTGTAGCAGATTTTCTGTATGGTTTATCCGCTGTGAGACCATCTTCATACATTGTATAAAGTATTCTTCTATGAACTGGCTTCATACCATCTCTTACGTCAGGCAATGCTCTTTGTACTATAACACTCATTGCATAGTCTATATATGCGGTCCTCATCTCTGATTCAATGTCTCTTTCGACTATCTTGCCTTCTTTGAATTCTGGTTCTTCTTTTTTGTCCATTTGTTTACCTCTTTTCTGCTATTTTTCTCTACTTATTATACTAAAACAGGACTTAATTTGCAAGGAAAAAATGGAGATTTTTAGAACTTTTTCGGTTTGAACTTTTCACACGTTATTGACATAACGTGTTTATCGTTTCTAGTTTTTAACAAAACTAGAAAGTCGTGGCTAGACGAACAGAGCCGATGCTGTTCACATAGAGGTTGCCGACGTTGCCGTAGTCGAAGTTCGCGTTGTAAGCGTTGCCCCTAAAGTTCTGGGAAGAAGACCAGTAGGCGTAGTAGCTAAGTCCATATGTGTTAGAATAATTGCTACTTGTAATTTCAAATGCTTCTCCAAATGCAGACCACTCTGATTTTGATGGTACAAACCATCCATCTGCTATTTCTTCCTGTATTGCTTCCCACATATCATCATAACTTGAATTATCATTATGTGCTCCCCATGGCAAGTTTGGATCATTCCATTTTCCATTTACATATTCCGTGTTTTCTCTTCCTTGTCCAAAATCATTATCTGAAGTGCCTACAATTTTATCTAGTTTTCCATATGCTGCATAATACCAACAATAATATGTTCCTGGGTTAATATCCTCTAATGCCATTACATAAAATCTTTCGTTTCCACTTGTTCCTTTCATTGGAGCTATTACTTTTCCGGTTCCAAAGTGTTCGTCTGTATATTCTCCTTTTATATAGTATTGCTTTAGATTTGTTTCTGATGGAATAGTATAAACTCCCCAACCCTTACTTCCCCACTCTCCATTCTCTTCTTCTCCTGCTAAATCGGCAAATATTACTCCATCTACGGTGATTTCTCCACTACTATCTAAGTCTGCGTAATATACATCTTGTAAATTTAGTACTGTATCTTCGTCTATTCTTGTTCCTACTATTCTTTCTCCTCTTGCATAAGCAACTTTTCCATAAGCTATATCTTCTGCATATGCAGTGGCATCATTTGTATCAAGTGTTTCTAGCGTTCCGGTTATTCCTCCTATTGTTATTCCTTTTTTGATGTAACTTGCAATTAAGCTTGATCCTGCATTTGCTATTGTGGCTAAATAACCTTCATTTGCAACTGTGTTGTTATTTCTTATTATATTAGTGGTAATTATTATTGCCAGTATAACTGCGATTATCATTATAGCCATAAAACATATTAACTTTTGCTTTTTACTTAGTTTTTTCATAAAATTTTAATCTCCCTTCAGCTTTTTATTAACCGCAAAAAAACTATGCTAATTAGACATTTTGCATTCGTCTAAAAAGCATAGTTTTTCTTCTATGTTCACATAAAGTTATTCTATTAAATCCTACGATATATATATATATATACAGCCTCAAGGCTTTCAGCGATTTTTGTCATTTTAAATTACTCCTCAACTTTTTCTTAATTATATATTTGATTATTATTTTTTTCAAGTAAAAATGGAGGTACTATTCTATAATAGCCCTCCATCTAAGTAATTTCTTCCACCATAATATATATGAGCAATATACGCCATCTTTTCTAGTTCATCTATGGTATATAAAATAACATAATTGTTTACAATCATCCTTCTATATTGTCGTTCTGTTCTATCTGTCTTTTCTATTCCAGTACACATTCTTGGTGAGTTTTCTAATAAAAGAATATTGTTCGTTACTTTTTCCCTTAACCTATTCGAAGCATCTATATTCTTTAATTGACTAGAAATGTAATCAATTATTTCATCAAATTCTTCCAAAAATTGAGCGGTTAATTTAACTCTATATTCCATATTTTTCTTTCCATTCTTGGAAAACTTCTCTAGCGTCTCTTACTCTGCCATTTCTTATATCATCTTCAGCCTTTAATAAATGTTCTTCTATGTCTTTCTTTAATTCTTCTTTACTCATAACTATTACATTATTATTTTTGCTTACAGCTGTTTCCATTTCTTTTATTTTTTCCATATTCATACACCTCTCTTTTATAATATTATTTATAGTATACCATAAATTTGATTAATTTAAAATAAATTTTTTTATTTCACATCACCAATTTTTGTGCCAATTCTAACTCCTCTTGGCTTAAATTAAAATCTCCTCCTTTGTTTTTTATTAAAATATGTATGTTTTCTATGTTTCTTGCCTCTTTTAAAGTATTTTCAATTGGCAAAGTTTTGTCTAATTCGTCTTCTAATTTGTTGTATGCCTTTTCCATTCCATCAAAGTCTTGATTGTTATAGCAGTCTTTCCAGTTTTCTGCATATGTATTTATTTTTTCTACTGATGATACTTGATTTTTAAATTCTTCTTCTATATTATTGCTTATAGTATCAAGTATTGCATCTTTGCCACCTTTTATTACAGAACAAATTGCACTTGGTATTTTTCCAAACTTAGAGCAAAAGTTTAATGCATAATCTAAGGCATCAGAAATTCCATCTATTATTCCTCCGCTTTTTACAGCATTTTCAGCTTGTGTTACACTTTCAAATTTTCCTGTAAATATTCCTACTACACTTTTTCCAAAGTCTACTGCTGATGATATGGCTTCTTCTACTCCTGCTTTAAACCCATTATTAATTATCGCATCTTTTACATCTATCACTTGCTCTTCTATTAAATCTGGTAATAAAAATCTTATTCCTGCATCTAATCCTTTATTTATTACTTTGCCAAGTGTTGAGTCTAAAAAACCTTTTTGGTCCTCTAAAGTTACATCTGAAGATGTTAATAAATTATTTTCTAAATTATTAGCTAACTCCATAATATTTCTCCTTTATTATTTGTTTTTTTATATTTTCTATTTCTTTTTTTAATTTATCTTGTTCACTCATATTTTTATTTATTACTAAATCATAGTAATCACTTAGCTGTATTTTTCCTAAAATATTATATTTATTAAATATTTCTCTTAAAATAGTATCATCTAAAGATTTTTTTGTGCATTTATTAAATACAATATTTATTTTTCCTTTTTCTATATTCCAATCTTGATTGTATATTTCTAAAAGTCTTTCTGATTTTCTTACTTCAAGTAAATTTGCACCGGAAATGAATATTGCTTTATTTGAACAATTTATCATTTCCTTTGTGTAATCGAAAAATGTGTCTGAAGATGTGTCTATAATTATTAGGTCATAATTCTTTTTTAATTCATCAATTATATTTTTCATTTTTTTATCACTAAGTTTATAATTTGGATCGAGTATTATATTCATTGCTGGA
>CAMMLF010000027.1 GCA_946497585.1 uncultured Clostridium sp. | reverse complement strand
CGGAAACCATTGTTGCTGTTGGCATTGCCATTGTTGTTGTTAGGGTTACCTGCTGGATTGTTGTCGTAGTTGTTGTTGTAATTGCCTCCACGATTGACGTAAGGATTATTCTCGTTAGAGTTACTCTCAGTTACAGCTTATCCCTATATTCATTTTTTCATATATGCTGTATCTATACTCTGTTGTATAAATTTGAAATATTTAAAATAGCTTTAGTTCTAAATTTCTTGTATTTGCTATTTTTAGATAACCTAAATGTCCTGCCAAATATCTTTTTGCATCTTTGCTTGTCATTCTTCCATTTTTTATTTCATATCTTAGGTATTTAATTTTCTTTTTTAATTTTTTCTTGCCTTTATCTCTTATTTTTAGTCTATACTCATTTATTTTATATCCACAGTAGTTTACCCCTTGCGAGCTTTTAAATATTTGTGTTTTGCTATTAAGTTCTAAGTGTAAATTTTCCTTTAAGAACTCTTGTATTTTTTCTAATGCTTGTATAGCTTCTGGCTTTGTTTTTACTAATATAATACTATCATCCATGAAACGACTATAATATTTAATATGTAGCTCTTTTTTTATATACCAATCTATTTCATTCAGATATATGTTTCCAAACATTTGTGAACTGTAATTACCGTATTTCTATGCCAACTTTACGTTCTTGTATATATAAAATTTGTGTAATTAAATTCATAACATCTTTATCTAATATATTTCTTTTAAGAATGTTTAGTAAAATTTCTTTATCTATGTTATTAAAGAATTTTTTAACATCCATTTTTAGTATATAATAATTATTCCATATTCTTTTACAATGTTTCATCATATTTTGTAAGTCTACGCAAGCTTGGTGCATACCTCTTCCTTCTATGCAAGCATATGATGTATTTATAAATTTTGGTATATATAATGGTTTTATAAAATTATCTACAAGCCACCTATTAACTATTCTGTCAATATATTTTGCCTTTTCAATTTTTCGAAGTTTTGGTTCATAAACATAAAAAGATGTATACATACTTGGTTTATATGTTTTACTCTTTAGCTCATCTAGCAAGTTAAGTATATATTCTTCTGCTTTTAAATTAAATAATATTATTTCTTTTCTATGTCCCTTAGATTTTTTACTAAATTTATGTGCTTCCATTAACTTGTCATATGCAAGATATGAATTCCATTTATTTCTTAGTGTCTTTGGCATAATATTTTATTAACCCTCCAAGTATTCTTCCTATTTCTAGTAATAATTCAAATGCTATTTTATACTTTTTGTCATCAATCCATCTGTTGTTTTTCATTATCCTTAAATAAATTCTTTGACAATTTATTTTTGCATCAATACTGTTTAAATAATATAATTTTCTGCTTTTTTCTAATTTTTGTATATATAAAATATTTTCTAAAGTTTGATACATTGATAATTTATATTCATTTCCAATGCTAAATTTTTCTACTCTAGGAAGTTTCAGCAACAAATTTAATATATATTCAACATATTTTTCATATTTTGGTATTAGTTGAAGTTCCTTTTCCACCTTTGCTCCTTTCAGCTAATATTTTATATATATCATCTTCCTTCATGCTTCGCCAAGGGTTATAACTTTTACATTTAGTGCAATCTAGGCAATTACGTTTTTCAGTATTATCTTTACCTACAAAATTATATACTTTCGCTATTCGGGAGTTATTTTTTGTGTAATCGTATATTGAAAAACTATAATCTTCCTTTTCCAGTAAATCAATATACTTCATTATTGCTGTTACTGGTATTCCTACCTTGCATAAATTATTTTTTTGACATGTTATTTTTAGTTTTAATAACTTATTTAACATTATAGCATCTTTTCCAAGTGCCACAAAAAATGCTCCGCATTTTGCTATTATTATTTTGTTTGGTTCTTTTTGTTGTAATTCTTGTATTATTTCTATATATTTCATATTTCTTTCCTACCTTTCTTTTTTAGACTGTCCTTATTTTTTGAAAAAAATAAGGACTAGTCCGGTAGGACTAGTCCGGTAGGAACGACCTTTAGCTTACGCTATAAGACCGTTTCCTACCTAGTTTATTCGATTTTTCTTTTCTAATTTTGCAATATTTATAATGTATTTTTCGTATTGTCACTTTAAGTGACAATACAGATTACAGTACTACGACATATAAAGTGTGGCTCTAGAGGAAGAGCTGCTGTACGAAAGGTTCGGATATCTGTAGTAACGGCCTGAAGCCGGACTGTACGAACCGGAATCGAAGTAATTGCCCCCGCGTACAACACGGCTGTTAGTAGAGTACGCCTCTTGAGTCCATTCCCAACAATTTCCTGCTAGGTCAAATATTCCATTTGCTTCATATGTTGTATTTGAACCTGTATCTATTTTTGAACTACTACCATAATTTCCCCAACTACTTGAATCTGTGTCTACTTTTGATGGATCTGCTTGAAATTTTGTTGCTTTTAACCAGTCCATTGTTGCATCCCACTGTACTCCGTATATCATTGTACTTTTTACATTTTCTTTTCCCGTTACTACATTTTGACATGCTTTATATAAATTATACCAGTTTTGATTTGTTAAAGATGCTCCGGCTTCTTCTGTTGGATCTTCTACGCTTCCTGATAGCTCATATCTTCCTATATAAAATCCATTATATTTTTTTATGCTATTACTCATTGCTTTATATTCTGCTACAAAACTCTCTGCCATTTCTTTTGGACTATCAAATTCTAAGATTTTTTCATAATATTGTTCGTCTGTATCATAACCACTCAATACATCTGGTTCTCGTGTAACAGCATTTTCCTCTTCTGTTTTCTCAGTTCCTGGTGCTCCTGCGGTATATTTGCTTTGGTCTCCACTTCTTATTGTTAAATTGCTATATACATTTGTTGTTACTTCTTTTTCTTTTCCTGTACCTGTTGCATTGGTATTTAATGTTGCTGTTGCGTCTATAAAATAATTTTCAGGATTTGCTACTGGTACCCATACAAATTGATTTCCTTCTAAGTCATTTGGTACAGCATTTGTTGATGTTTCTTCATTCCATTCTATCTCGTCATTTGGGTCATCAGATATTACTAATCCTGTATCTTTACTTCCTCCGGCATAGTAGAATCCATCCGGTATTGTAACATCATCTACTACTGTAGTATTATCTCCTCCTTGGTTTCCACCATTTCCGTTCATGTAGCCATCCATCCAGTCTTCTAATTCTCCCATTGCCAACTGTTCATTACTTTCTGCATTTCTCCAAGTATTTGCTGCTGTTTGTGCTCTACTAAATATTCCATTTTGTCCAATTGTTAGATTAAGTGCAATGCCAGCTAAAATAAGCAAAACTATAATAGTAACGACTAACGCTATTAAAGTAATACCTTTTACTTGCTTTTTCAATTTTCTAATATTCAAACTTGTCTTTCCGTTCTCCATTAGAATTCTCCTTTCTTTTGTATTCTATTTATTTTATGCTTCTTGCTTTTTCTTTTATTTGCTTTTGTTTTAATTATTTCCATTTTTATAAATAGTATTCATACATATACTTTTTCCTTTGAATATTAGATTTTCAATGTACTATTACTATTTATACAAAATAGATTTAATCATATTTATTTTATATTTTCTTTGTTTTTTAGTCAAGCCATTTTATATTACATTTTTGTTACAATTTATTTGCTTTTATAGTTAGCCTTACAATTCATTTTTCATCAACAACTAAAATCTCTTTGCTTGATTTAGTTAAAACCTCTGATTCAAGTTTTCCAACTCTAATGGTATCTTCAATTCTAATACCGTATTTTCCCGGCAAATATATTCCAGGTTCATTTGTTACTACCATATTTTCTTTTAATATGTTTTGAGAATTATGGCTTAAGTATGGAAGCTCATGAATTTCTAAACCTACTCCATGTCCTAAAGCATGAATTAAAGTGTAATTATATAGGTAAAAATCATTTTCTACACTTCTTGCAATCATTTTACAGCTTATGCCTTCTTTGATGTCTTTTGTAGCTCTAAGTTGATTTTTTAATATATAATTATACAAGTTTTGTAATTCATCACTTACTTCTCCTGCAAATATTGTTCTTGTCATATCAGCACAATAGCCTTTATATTTAGCACCAAAGTCTATTGTAATAGGGTCACCTGCTCGTATAATTTTGTCAGAAGGTATTGCGTGTGGCTTTGATGAATTTACTCCTGATGCCACTATTGTCTCAAAAGCAACTCCATCAGCACCATTTTGAGCAAAAAACTTTTCTATTTCAAATGCAACTTGCTTTTCAGTCATGCCTATTTTAATATAAGACAAAAGATGTTTAAAGCATTTATCTGTTATTTCACAGGCTTTTTCAATATAGCTTAACTCTGTTTCATCCTTAACCATTCTTAGTTTTTCAATAACATTTTCTGTTTCTTCTATATTTCTAATTCTATATTTTCTAACAATATTTGTATAATCAGCATATGTAACATAATTTTCTTCAAATCCTACATTTTCACAGTCCTTGAAAAAAGTTTGATTATCTTCTTCTGATACATCTTTATTATCATAAATTATAAACTCATCATTAATTGTTAAAAAGTTATTAACTTCTTCTATATATCTTGCATCTGTTATGAAAATATTTTCTTTGTCTGTTAATAAAATAGTCCCTTCTACTGGAATGCCTATTATGTACCTAATGTTAACCGGATTTGAAATTATTAGCCCTTGTATATTTAATAATTTCATTTTTTCTCTTATACATCTAATTTTATAATTCATAAGGCACCCCTCCTTTTTAATGTCAATAGGGACGCTCCTTTTTGACTACTTAGTGTCAATGAAGGGGCGTCCCCATTGACAGCGTCCCTATTGACACCTATTGACACTACCCTTGGTACATTCCAAGAGTAAACACTTTCAAAAGTGCTAAAAGCATTATATTTTCTGGAATCAGCATTACCATAAATGTTGCTATAACTATGAATGGTCCAAATGGAATATATTCGTTTGACTTTTTCTTTTTTGAAACTATGAGAATTATACTAATAATTGCTGCTAGTAAAAATGAAAGTATTGATATTATTACAATGTTATATGCACCAAATATTATTCCCAATACTCCCATTAACTTAACATCACCAAAGCCCATTGCCTCTTTACCAGCAATTAGGCCTCCTATTAATGTAATTATTAGGAATATGCCTCCTCCAATGGCCAAGCCTAGTAGTTTGTCTAACATCATACTAAAGCTCATACTACCTTCTATAAATGCAAATAATAAACCAACTTCAAATAAAGTAAGTGTAAGTCTATTTGGTATGATTTGCTCTTTGTAATCTATTGCAAAAGCAGAAAGTAGGAATGGTGTAATTATTAAGTACTTAACTAAATCTAATCTCCAACCAAACATAAATAACAAGACAATATAAATAATTGCAGTTAAATACATAAATTTAAAATTTAGTCTAAAATCTTTTAAATATATTTTATAAAAATCTTTACTTAATATAGGTTTGTGTTCACTTAATCTTTTTGTTACCCAGTCAAATAGCTGTCCTACAGCCAAACCTAATAGGCCTATAAAAAAGTAGTATAATATATGTATGTCATTTATATACATTTAAGTTTCCTCCTTGGTAATTTTTTTATTTTATTATTTTTCTTTATTATTAATTCGTAGTTTTTAGCAAGTTTTCCCATTTTCTTTAACTTTACTTTTCTGACTTTTAAGAACTCTTTTTTCTAATTTTCTTTTTAAATTATTTATTTTAACCTTTTCTTCACATAATGGTTCTGTTAATATGGAAAACATTTTCATTCGATTAGTTCCTAAAACATCTGTAAAGAGCTGGTCTCCAACTTCTGCTACGTTTTCGTTATTTTCTACTCCTAGTATTTTTTTAGCTTTTTTTAGACCTATTTTTGTTGGTTTTACTGAGAAGTGAACATAAGGTATGTCAAGCATTTTTGCAATTTTTTCTATCTTATCCTTTTTTAAACTATTTGGCGCTATGCAAAATTTAATACCATTTTGTTTCATTTTATCTACCCACTCTTTTAAGCCTTCTAATGGCTCTCTGTTTAAATCTATAAGTGTATTATCTACGTCTAAAATCATAGCTTGTATGTTATTTTCTTCAAGTATTTGAATAGTTATATCTGTTATTTTATTAACTTGCATATTGGGTGTTAATAACATAAGTGTCTCCTTGCATTTTTTATTTATCAAACTTATTTTAACATAGTAGATTTTATTTTTCAATCACTTTTTACGTTGGGAACGGTCCTTTTCGTAAAATATTACGTTTTGCTCCGTCCCCAAAGTAAAATATTTATAAACCCTTCATTGAAAGTTTTACTTTTTGTCTTTCATTATCTATGCCTATTACTTTAACTTTTACAATGTCTCCAATAGAAACTACATCACTTGGTCTTTTTACGTATTTATCACTTAGTTCAGATATATGTACTAATCCATCATGTTTTACTCCAACATCTACAAAAGCACCAAAGTCTGTAATATTTCTAACTGTTCCTGTTAAAATCATCCCTTCCCTTAAGTCTTCAAATTTTAATACGTCACTTCTTAATATAGGCTTTGGCATATCTTCTCTTGGGTCTCTACCGGGTTTTGAAAGTTCTTTTATTATATCTTGTAATGTCAATTCTCCAACATTTACTTTATTAGATAAATCTTTAATATTTATCTCATTTAATTTTTCTTTGATTTTACTTAGTTTTTCTTTATCTAATATATCTTCTTGGGTAAATCCTATACTCTTTAATAATTCTTCTGCAACTTCATAGCTTTCTGGATGAACTCCTGTATTTTCTAGTGGATTTTTTCCATTCGGAATACGTATAAATCCTGCACATTGTTCATAAGCAACATTTCCTAGTTTAGGTACATTTAAAAGTTCTTTTCTTTCTTTAATTGCTCCGTTTTCATCTCTATATTTTACTATGTTTTTTGCAATTGTTTTATTGATTCCTGAAACATATGAAAGAAGTGATGCTGTTGCAGTATTTACATCAACACCAACAGTATTTACTGCATCTTCCACTACTCCTTCTAGGCTTTCAGATAATTTCTTTTGGTCTACATCATGTTGATATTGTCCTATTCCTATTGCTTTTGGGTCAATTTTTACGAATTCTGCAAGTGGGTCTTGTAACCTTCTAGCAATAGATATAGCTCCTCTTAATGAAACATTTAAATCTGGATATTCTTCTGAAGCTAATTTTGATGCTGAATAAACAGATGCACCAGCTTCACTAACAATTGTGTAATATACATCTTTATGTAAAGTTTCTTTAACTTTTTTAAGAGTATTTGCTACAAAATTTTCTGATTCTCTTGATGCAGTACCATTGCCTATTGCTATCATTTGTATATTGTCTTTTACTATAAGTTTAATAAGTTCTTTTTCTGAACCTTCTATGTCATTTTGAGGCTCTGTTGGATATATAACACCTGTATCCAAAACTTTTCCTGTTTCATCTATTACAGCTAATTTGCAACCAGTTCTATATGCAGGGTCAAATCCTAAAACAGTAAATCCTTTTAAAGGTGCTCCTAGTAATAATTGTTTTGCATTCTTTCCAAATACTTCAATTGCTTGTTTATCTGCTTTTTCTGTTAAATCTGTTCTTATTTCTCTATCTACTGATGGCTCAATTAATCTTTTAAAACTATCTTCGATTGTTTCTTTAAGTATTTGTTCAAATTTATCATTTTTTATTATTTTGCGTTCTATAAAATTAAGTATTTTATCCACAGGCTTTTCTATACTAACTTTTAAGAATTCTTCTTTTTCTCCTCTATTTATTGCTAATATTCTATGACTTGGTATTGTACTTATTTTTTCTTTAAAATCATTATACATGCTATATGTAGGATTTTCTTCTTTGGCATTTTTTGTAACAATAAAACCTTCTCTGTAGTACATCTTTTTAATTTGTTTTCTAAATTCTGTATCATCTGAAATTTCTTCTGCTATAATATCTTTTGCTCCGCCAATAGCTTCTTCTACTGTTTTTACTTCATCATTAATGAATTCTTTTGCAATTTCTTCAAGTGGTTTAGTTTCCTTTTGCTCTTTAATAATTTGAGCTAGTGGTTCTAAACCTTTCGCTTTGGCAACTGTTGCTCTTGTCTTTTTCTTTTGCTTGTATGGTCTATATATATCCTCTACTTCTGCTAGAGTTTGCGCTATTTCCAGATTTTTTACAATTTCATCTGTTAGCTTTCCTTGATTTTCTATTGAGGTTTTAACTTCTTCTTTTCTTTCTTCAAGGTTTCTTAAATAATTTAATCTTTCGTCTAAGTTTCTTAAAACTTCGTCACTTAGTCCTCCTGTTACTTCTTTTCTATATCTTGCAATAAATGGTATTGTATTTCCACCATCTATTAGTTCTATTGTTTTTTCTACTTGATAATTCTTTATGTTTAATTCATTTGCAATTGTTTGTACTATGTTCATTTTTTCATCCTTTCTATTAAATTTTTATGCACTCCTTATTTATCTACAGATATTAATACTTTAGCTTAGTGCTTGAATATACATTTTTTAAATTTTTTTAATTTATTTGCAATATTTACTGTGTCTTTGCTTATTCTAGCATAGCAAAGTTTTAATTGCAAGAAAAATAGAAGCTCTGTTATTAGAATGCTTCTATCTCCTTATTTCAATTATAAATACAAAATAACTCTAAAAGCTATATTATTCGCCTTTGTTGTACTTGCATCACGTACTATGCATGTTCTAGAAGCTGGTCCACCAACTTCGCCATAATCTCCATAGTAATCGTCTCCTCTTATTATATTTCCATCAGTTACATTATATGTTGATTCTGTAGAAATTTCACAAGTATTTCCTGCCATATCATATATATTGCATCTTCTATCTATTACTTCATCTCCATTAGTTACATTAGCTAGTAAACTTTCTCCACATTTTTCTAACCTTCCTGTCGTATTTTTACCTGGCTGTCTTGAATAATTAGTATCTCCACTAAATTTTTGAATAAACACAGTTGCAGTGTCCCATGCATAACTATTCACTAAATCACTTTCAAATTCATCCCTAATGTACATATTTCTACTCAATTGACTTGCTTCAGTATATATTATGTTATTATATGGATACACTCCTTTTTTAGACACAACTGTATCGGTAATAGGAGAATTTTCTGTTCTTTGGTGTGTTTCGTCAACAGCCAATGCATCTCCTGCTTCATATCTACCAATATAGTATCCTTTGCTGTTAGTGGCTTTTTCCAAAAAATCTTTTAAATTTTTTGCTTTATAGTCTCCTTCAAGTTCTTTTGCTCTCAAATCTACAGATTCAACGCTTTCTGATGTATCTTGCCAATTATCTATTGTTTGTATTA
Organism: uncultured Clostridium sp.; assembly: GCA_946497585.1. GTDB lineage: Bacteria > Bacillota > Clostridia > TANB77 > CAG-508 > CAG-793. The sequence continues at coordinate 5,047 of CAMMLF010000027.1, read as the reverse complement.
TTTTTTCTGTTCCTGTGCCACTAAAATCATATCTTCCTAAAACTAGATTTTCAATTTTATTTCCTTCTGTTATTATATTGCCAACAGGTATCCAAACAAATTGACTTCCTTTTGTATATTCATCCCCTGCTGATACATCTTCTATTACCACTCCACCTGTTACACTTGTTGCTGAATCCGATGCTATTTTAAAACCAGCAGGAACCTTTACATTGTTTCCATAATCATCTATTAAATTTGTATTATTTTCAAATACTTTTTGTGACTCTTTTCCTTGTTTAACAGTTACCACTTTAGTTCCAACCAATCTTTGCCCTTTTGCATAAGCTATTTTTCCCCATAATATGTCCTCTGCTGTTGCTGTTGCATCTGATGTGTCCAAATCTTCTAGTGTTCCTGTTACCCCTCCTAAGGTTATACCTGCTTTTATATATTCCGGTAGCAAATTTCCATTACTTGAACTTCCATTTGCTACATTATATTCCTCACTAGTTATTTGGTTTCTAATAATATTAGTTCCAATAATAACTGCAATAAGAATTAACAATATTATTACTGATACTAAAATTATTATCTTCTGTTTTTTATTTAATTTTTTCATTATACCAATTTTCCTTTCGTCTTTTAATTATTTTTGTACGCAAAAAGCTATGTATATTAAGTGAATTTTACATTCACCTAAAATACATAGCTTCTTTTCTATGTTTACATAAGTTTATTTTATTAAATCTTACGATATATATATATATATATATACAGCCCCAAGGGTTTCGTCGATTTTCTTCATTGTTTTGTGCTCCTTATTTTTTCTTTATTATATACTTTTCATGCTGTTTTTTCAACTAAGATTTTTTCTTTTTTCCTTCTGGCAATAAACTTAAATAACTTTTTTCAAAATAAATAGCTGTTGGCTTAAACATAGTTTTCTCCTTTCACTCGCTACTCAATAGCGACTAGCTTTTACTATGTTTTCCAACAGCTTGAGTTTTTATACTTTTTTAATCAATTTCAATAGCACCAGTATATAATGCATAGTACATACCTTTTTTAGCCATAAGTTCTTTATGGTCACCGCGCTCTAGAATTCTTCCATGGTCTAATACCATTATTAATTCTGAGTTTCTTATTGTTGATAATCTATGTGCTATTACAAATACTGTTCTGCCTTTCATTAATCCATCCATACCTTTTTGTACAATTTGTTCTGTACGTGTATCTATACTTGATGTTGCTTCATCTAGTATTAATACTGGTGGATTATATAATGCAGCTCTTGCAATTGATAGTAATTGTCTTTGTCCTTGAGATAAACCTTCTCCACTTCCTGAAATTACTGTATCATATCCATTTGGTAAGTTTCTAATAAAGTGGTCTGCATTTGCTAGTTTTGCAGCATTTATTACATCTTCATCACTGGCATTTAAGTTTGCATATTTTATATTGTCTTTAATTGTACCTGTAAATAAACTTGTATCCTGTAATACCATACCAAGTGATTTTCTTAAATCCTTTTTCTTAATTTTTTGAATATTTATTCCATCATATCTAATTTTACCATCTTGAATATCATAGAAACGATTTATTAAGTTTGTAATTGTTGTTTTTCCTGCGCCTGTTGCACCAACAAATGATACTTTTTGCCCCTCTTTTGCTTCTAGTGTAATATCATGAAGTACCATTTTATTTGGAGTATATCCAAAGTTTACGTTTTCAAATTCTACATGACCACGTAATCTTGTATAAGTAACCGTGCCATCATGATGTGGATGTTTCCAAGCCCAAATTCCAGTTCTTTCTACACTCTCAACTAATTTACCGTTTTCCACTTTCGCATTAACTAATGTTACATAACCATCATCATCTTCTGACTTCTCATCAATCAATGCAAATATTCTTTCAGCCCCTGCTAATGCCATTATAACAAAGTTCATTTGTTGAGATATTTGGCTTACTGGGTTTGTAAATGATTTAATATATTGTAAAAAAGCCGCTATGCTACCTATACTTAGTATATTATTTACTGATAACATACCACCAATTATAGCAATAAATACATATCCTAAATTTCCTATGTTTGCTATACATGGCATTAACATATTTGCATATATGTTAGCTTGAGTACTACTATCACATAATTCTTCATTTAACTTGTCGAATTTTTCTTTAGATTCTTCTTCATAGTTAAATACTTTAACAACTTTTTGACCATTCATCATTTCTTCAATGTAACCATTTACTTTTCCAATGTCCTCTTGTTGTTTTACGAAGAACTTTGAACTGTTTCCACCAAAATATTTTGCACAAAACACCATTAGCACAACCATTCCAAGTACTATTAGTGTTAAGTATACATTTGTTACAAACATTGATATTAGTACACTTGCCATTGTAACTACTGCTGAAAACACTTGAGGGATGCTTTGGCTTATCATTTCTCTTAATGTGTCAACGTCGTTTGTATATGTACTCATTATTTCTCCATGAGCATGTGTGTCAAAATATTTTATAGGTAATGTTTGCATATGATTAAACATATCTTCACGTACTTTCTTTAGTACACCTTGAGAAATATTTATCATCAATCTGTTATATAAATATGTTGCACATATTCCTACTAAATACATTGCTCCCATACCTAAAACAGCCATAAACAAATTACTTAAATCTGGGTTTTGCTGTCCCATTAGAGGAGTTATATAGTTATCTATTAGTTTTTGTAAGAATTGTATTCCCATTACATTGGCAATACTACTTACTATAATACTAATTATAACTATAACAAATTGAACTTTGTAAATTCCAACTGCATATTTTAAAAGTCTTTTTACTGTGCTAAAATTAATACTACTTGAACTCTTTTTGTTCTTTTTATTTTTAGCATTTGTGTTTATTTTTTCAGTTTTCTTACTCATTCTCTTCTCCTCCTTTCATTTGTGAATTATATACTTCTTGGTATATTTTATTAGTTTTTAATAATTCTCTAGATGTTCCAATACCACTTATTTTTCCTTCATCTAATACAATTATTCTATCTGCATCTTCAACTGATGTAACTCTTTGTGCAATTATAATCTTTGTTGTATTAGGTATTTCTTCTCTAAAAGCTTTACGTATGTAACTATCTGTTTTTGTATCAACAGCACTTGTTGAATCATCTAATATTAAGATTTTTGGCTTTTTCAAAAGGGCTCTTGCAATACATAACCTTTGTCTTTGACCTCCTGATACGTTAGTACCACCTTGGTCAATCTTTGTATCATATTTTTCTGGAAATTCTTTTATGAAACTATCTGCTTGAGCAAGCTCACATGCTTTTTCAAGTTCCTCATCATCTGCGTTTTTGTCTCCCCATCTAAGGTTTTCAGATATAGTTCCAGAGAATAATACATTTTTTTGTAAAACCATTGATACAGCGTCACGAAGTGATTCCATATCATAATCTTTTACATTTACTCCGCCAACTTTAACAGTTCCTTTTGTAGCGTCATATAGTCTTGGAATAAGCTGAACTAATGTTGATTTAGAACTTCCTGTTCCACCAATTATACCTATTGTTTCACCAGACTTAATTTCCAAATTAATATCTTGCAAAGCATATTTATTAGGGTCTTTTTCATCACTATACGCAAAGCTTACATTTTCAAATGTTATAGAACCGTCTTTAATAGTTTTTATTGCATTTTTCTTATTCTTTATTGCTGGTTCTTCATCTAGAACTTCTACAATTCTTTCTGCTGAAGATTGAGCCATAATTATCATAACAAATACCATTGAAAGCATCATTAAGCTCATTAATATTTGCCATGCATATGTAATTAAGCTAGATAATTGACCTGTTTGGAATGTTCCTCCAATTATGTATTTTGCACCAAGCCATGAAATTATTAATACTGAAAAATATACAACAAATTGCATAATAGGGCTATTGAATGCAATTATTTTTTCTGCTTTTTTAAAGTAATTATATACTTCATTATTAACATTATCGAACTTTTTCTCCTCGTGTTCCTCATTTGCATATGCTTTTACAACTCTTATTCCACCAACATTCTCTTGTACAACACTATTTAATTTATCATACTTTTTGAATACTTTTTCAAAGTTTGGATGAGCTTTTATTGCTATATAAAATAAAGCTACTCCAAGAACTGGTATTGCTACCAAGAATACGCAAGATAGTCTAACGTCAATGCTAAATGCCATAAATAATGAAGCTATTAACATTACTGGTCCTCTTACTAATATTCTTATTATCATCATAAATGCCATTTGTACGTTTGTAACATCAGTTGTTAATCTTGTTATTAAGCTTGATGTTGAAAATTTGTCTATATTTTCAAATGAATATTCTTGTATTTTATAGAACATTCCTTGTCTTAAATTTTTAGCAAATCCTGATGATGCCTTTGCTGCAAATCTTCCTGACAACATACCAAATAATAATGACATTATTGCTGAAATTGTAAGTAATATTCCTATTTCTAATATGTATTTAATGTCACTATTTGGAATACCAACGTCAATAATTTTTGACATTAAAAGTGGAATAATTACTTCCATTACTACTTCTAGAACAACAAAAATAGGTGTTAAAATACTTGCTTTTTTGTATTCTTTGATGTAACTTGCTAATTTTTTTATCATTTTTTTATTTTCCTTTCGTATATATTTAGGTTTTCTGGTTTAACCTATAAACCATTTGCTAACAAAATGGCGATTTAAAAAGAACAAATTACTTTGTTCTTTCTAAAAATTTATTTACATTTTAATATTATTATACTTTTGAAATATTATTTTTAAAATCATTAATACTACTTATACTAGCCATTTCGCTACTTTACATTTTATTATAATATAACAAATTCTTACTTTTGTCAAGAATTTTTTTGTTTATTATTTTAATATATTATGCAAATTTTTTGCGTAAACATGTGGACAAATATGGTAATATGTGGTAAAATAAACATACCTTTCAGGTAGAAAGGAGGTACACCAATGATGAAGGATCTAAAAAACTTACTAATTCTAATCACTAAACACATAAAAG
>CAMMLF010000026.1 GCA_946497585.1 uncultured Clostridium sp. | reverse complement strand
TTTATTTTTTGTGTGCCAGGGATTTGGAGAGATATTTTGTGTTCCTAAGTCTGCTTGACCTCCGACTTTTATAGTCAAAGATGCTCGCGCTGCAACCGTTCGCTGAAATGTCGAGAAGTATATTGTGACAAAACATGAATTTATTAATTATAGCAAGTAATATAAAAAAGTAAATTGTTAAGCAGATTCCTCTTTTAGCCTAATAGACAATAGCTTACTTATTCCGTTTTCCTCCATAGTAATACCATAAACTGTATCTGCTGCTTCCATAGTACCTTTTCTATGTGTAATTACTAAGAATTGTGTAGTATCGCTAAATTTCTTTAAAAATTCTGCAAATCTATATACATTTACATCATCAAGTGCTGCTTCAATTTCATCTAGTATACAGAATGGTGCTGGATTTATTTTTAATATTGCAAATAATAGAGCTATTGCAGTTAGTGCTTTTTCTCCTCCTGATAAAAGCATCATATTTTGAAGTTTTTTACCAGTTGGTTGTGCTTTTATATCTATACCGCACTCTAATATATTGTTTTCATCTTCTAATACTAGTTCAGCTTTTCCTCCACCAAATAGTTCTCTAAATACTTCATCAAAGTTTTTGCTTATTTGCTTAAACTTCTCGCTAAATTGCTCTTTCATAGTTTTTGTCATTTCTGTTATAATGTCTCTTAATTTAGCCATTGTATTTTCTAAGTCTAGTCTTTGTTCACACATAGTTTCATATCTTTCTTTTGTTTTCTTATATTCTTCTATGCTATCAACATTGACACTTCCTAATTCTTTTATTTGATTATGCAATTCATTTACTCTTTTTTGAGTTTCTTGAACATTTGTAGGCTGAGCATAATCTTTTGCATTATTAGGTGTTATTTCATATTCATTCCATAATTCATTTACTGTATCAGATATGTCTTGCTCTGTATTTGTTTTCTTGATTCCTATTTTAACTAATTGCTCTTTTACATCTTGAATTACAGCGAATTGCTTTTCTATATTTTTTTCTAATTCATCTAGCTTGCTATTTTTTGTATTTTTATTATTTTTTAGCTCTTCTATTTTTGTAGAACTTCCGGCTACTTCTGCTTTTATTTTTTCAATATTATTTTGTAATTCTAAAATATTGTTTCTTATAGATGAATTTTGTTCTTCCATCTTCTCTATTTGAAGCTTTTTGTTTTCAATAGATTGCTTTTCAGTTTCTATACTTTGCTCTATTCTTGCAATTAGCTCATCCATAGATGTACTGCTTTCATCAAATGATGATACTGAAATTTTTAAGTTTGTTATGTCTAAATTTAAGTCGTCTATGTATTTTTGATTGTCTTTATTAAGGTTTGCAAATTCTTCTATCTCTTTAGAAATAGTCTCTATTTGTTCTTCTATGCTTTTTACATTTTCTTGCAATTCTTGTTTTTTGCCTATTGCATCTTGTTTCTTGTTTTCTATTTCTTTTAATTCTTCATTTAATTTTTCTTTTCTAGATACAATAGAGTTAATACTTTCTTCAAGTTGAACAACTTTTTCTTTTTCCCTAGCATAGGTTATTTCTATTTCTTGAAGTTTTCTAGTATTTTCTTCTATTTCTGTAGTTTTACTGTCTAATGTTATTTTTTCTTTTTCTTGATTTAAGGATTCTATTTTTTCATCTAATTTTTTTATTTCTTTTTCTAACTTCTTTATTTCTTCGCTTCTACCTAGGATGTTAGCTGTTTTCTTATTTACAAATCCACCTGTAATTGCTCCTGATGGATTTATAATATCTCCATCTAATGTTACAATTCTGAAAGAGTATTTATTTTCTTTAGCTACTTTTATTGCTGTATCCATATTGTCAGTAATAATTGTTCTACCAAGTAAATTAAGCACAATTCCTTCATATTCTTTTTTATATTTTACTAAGTCTGATGCTATGCCTATAATTTTTCCATCGGGTTTTATATTTTCTAATTTTTTACCATGAACAGTAGACATTGGTAAAAATGATGCTCTTCCTAATTTATTTACTCTTAGGTACTCTACTAGCTTTTTGGCGTCTCCTTCATTTTCTGTAACAATATTTTGCATACTCGCACCTAAGCACATTTCAATTGCTGTACTATATTTTTCATCAGTTGAAACTATATTTGCAAGTACACCATGTATACCTTTTTTTAAGGCTGGATTGTTATCACATGCAATTAACAACTCTTTTACTGATTTAGTGTATCCTTCTTTTTCTTTCTCTGTTTCTACTAAGAAATTATATTTGCTTTTCTTTAATCTTTGTTCATCTACTGCATTATTTATTTTTATTTCTATATCTTTTATTTGCTTATCTAGAGCTTCTTTTTCAGATTTATCTTTTTGAACAGCTTCTTCAATTTGTTTTTTCTCATTTTCTATTTTTGTAAAATTAGCATTTATATCATTTTTGCTCATTCTCTTTTCGTCTAATTCTGATATAACTCCAGACAATTCTTTTTCTGCATGCTTTTTTCTGTTTTCAAAGTTCTCATAATTTACATCTTGTTCTGTTATTTCATTTTCTAAGCTGTATTTATTTTCTTTTAAATCTTCTACTTGCTTTTTCTTCTCTTCTATTTCTAGTTCTTTACTAGATAACTTTTGATTTAGTTTTCTTAATTCCTCTTCTTTTTCTTCTAATTCTTTTGCAAACTTTTCTTTGTTTTCCTTTAAATTTTCTTTTTTTGATAGCTTGCCTTTTTTCTCTTCTTCTAAGTCTGAAATAGTAATATTACTCCCAGTAATCTCATTTTCTAATCTATTTTTATTTTCGCTGTTATTAGAGATTTTTTCTTTGCTAACATTGATTTCTGAATTTATTCTCTCTATTTTATTTTCACTTTCAAATCCAAGTGTTTGAAGTCTTTCCATTTCAGTAGAAATTTCTTCAATTTGATTTTTTAGTTCTTGTTTTAATTCTTGCATATCTTCAAGTTTATTGTTTTCTTCAAGGCTTTGATTTTCAAAAATTTCTTTGTTCTTTTCTAATTCTTGAAGCTTCTCTTTAAATGTATTTATTTTTAATACAAATAAACCTACTTCTATATTTTTTAATTCTTCTCTCAAATCTAAAAATTTTCTAGCCTTTTCTGATTGTAATTTAAGTGGTTCTATATTTGCTTCTATTTCAGATAGAATATCATTGATTCTTACTAGGTTTAGTTTTGTTTGTTCAAGCTTTTTTTCAGATTCTTCTCTTCTAGTTCTATACTTTACTATTCCTGAAGCTTCTTCAAATATTTTTCTTCTGTCTTCTGATTTATTACTTAAAATCTCGTCTATTTTTCCCTGTCCTATTATTGAATAACCATCTTTTCCTATACCAGTATCCATAAATAGCTCTAAAATATCTTTAAGTCTGCAAGGTACTTTATTTATGAAATATCCTGTTTCTCCTGTTCTATATAGTCTTCTTGTAACAGTTACTTCTGAAAATTCAACAGGAAGTGCTCCATCACTATTATCTATTACCATATTTACTTCTGCAAAACCTAAAGATTTTCTGTTTTGTGTTCCAGCAAAAATAATGTCCTCAGATTTAGAGCCTCTAAGTGACTTCATACTTTGCTCTCCAAGAACCCATCTAATGGCATCTGAAATATTACTTTTTCCAGAACCATTTGGCCCTATTACTGCTGTTATTCCTTTTTTAAATTCAAATACTGTTTTGTCTGCGAAAGATTTGAATCCTTGCATTTCTAATTTTTTTAAGTACATAGTGTTTACCTTTCGTTTTTTAATTTTTGTGTCAATAGGGACGCTCCTTTTTGTCAATAGGGACGCTCCTTTTTGACACTTTTTAGAATAAGCTACAATATATGTTCTGGAGCTTATCTTTTAAAAACTTTTCAATAAATATTACAGAACTTTCAAGTTCCATCAACCTATTATCTTCTACTGTTTTATAGTAATCATCCATACTTAAATTATCACTTACTTTTTTAAGTGATATAAGAGGAATATTATATAAATCTGCTAACAGTGATACTGAATGAAGTTCCATGTCGAAAATCACATTATCTTTGATATCTGTATTATTTACAAAACATTCTGCTGAATAACATGGTAATTTTTCTAACTCATCAATTGTTAGTAAGTCTTGTCCACCTAAATCGTCCATACTATATTTTTGCTCTCCAGTTATGTCCCATTCTAAGTTGTATGATTTATTTATTGAAACCCAGCTTCCTATTTTTGCGGACGTTGAGCCTGCATAGCCAATGTTTATTATTAAATCTGGTTTATCGTTTTCACATAAATACTTTGTAAGTCCAATTGCTGTTTTTTGTTTGCCTATGCCTGTAATAATCAAAGATAATTTTATTTCATTTTCTTCATAACTGCTATGTTTAGCATTTTTTAAGTTTCTATTTTTATCATTTGGATAAACATTTTCTAAATTTTTAATATTGTTTGAATATATTTCTATAAAATTATTTATATTTTTCCTATTACCTTCTATTTTTTGACTATCTTTTATATCTGTGTCATACTTGTATGCTTTACTTAATTTAAGTTTTTTTGCGATTTGCTCTCCTTCTTTTTTCATTGCACAATGTACTAATATATTTTTCATATTTATTTTCCTTATCTTTTAATTTCTATTATTTTATACATAAAAAATCATTTTGTGTTTATGCATCTTGCCCATTCTTTTGGCGTTTATATCATATTATCACAAAAACTTTTATTTGTCATCAAAATTTAATATTGTTTTTTATATTTTTTATTGTTTTTCTTTGTTTATTTTAATATAATATTTAGTAATAATTTTAAGTATATTATCATTCACAATTATATTTTATGCAAAGCTCAAATATATGTTCTATAGCTTTTAGCGCAGCGGAGCGAATAAAGAGCTCAGGCACAGTTATGTCTTTCTCTTAGGAGCGCAGACGGAGCGTGCGAGCGCTGAGCGAAGCGAACCGCGAAGTAAATGCGGAAGAATATATATTTGAGTTAATGATAAAAAATATTTAAGGAGTAGTAAATGTTAGAAGAAAAATACGACTTTTATAGTCCGTCTAATTTAAAAATTCATGAGCTTGATACTGCCATCAAGGATCATTTGGTGGTTATGGATAGCTTAGACATGTTTACTAAAAAGCATAGTGAAAATGTTGCTAATTTAGTAGGTAGAATATGTGAATATATGCATTGCAATAGTCAATTTACTATTCATTGTGTTATAGCTGGCTATTTACATGATATAGGTAAACTTTTTATCCCAAAGGAAATAATTAATAAACCTGGTCAGCTTACAGATGAAGAGTACGAAATAATGAAAACACACACAACTTTAGGTTACCAATATTGTATGGACGATTTAGCGCTAAGGCCATATTCTGACGGTCCTTGGTATCATCATGAATCTCTTAATGGAACTGGATACCCTAGAGGTTTGCGTAAACCAGATATTCCTTATTCTGCGCAAATTATTCGTGTTGCAGATGAATATGATGCTATAGTAACCAAAAGGCAATATACTACTCACATTAATATTTCTTTAACTCTAAAAGAGCTTATTAAAGATGCTCAGCCAAGTAGTGATGTTATTGCTTTAGACCAACTAAAGCAAAATGAGCGTCTAGGTAAAATAAATCCTAAACCATTAAAAGCTTTATTTAAAGTTGTAATAGATGATACTCTTTACGAAATTAGTTGTGTTATGAACTATGTTAATTATATTAAAGACCAAATAAAAAGATTGAAGACAGTAAAAAAATATGAGCAAAAAATGAATTCATCTAAGAAGCCTCAAATGAAGGATTACTATAAAGCTGGTATGCAACTTCTTTTTCAAACAGGTGAAAATTTTGAAAATTATACACAAGTTCTTGCAGAATACGAAAATGCATTAGTAATTAGACAAGACAGAATTGACAAGTTGTATGATGAAATAAAAATTATTAAGAAATTAAAAGTATAAATTTAGAAACACAAGAATTTATCAAAAGCACCAATATACATTTCCTCACATTTCGCCACGCGGGTCGTTCGCAAGCTCACTCCAGCTCGCACGCCCAGCTCCGCTCCTACGTCGCCTACGCTCACTTGAAATGCTCGAAAACATATATTGATGCTTTTATTATATAAAATAGAAAGCTTCTTTTAAATAATAGTAAAAGAAACTTTCTATTTTGATTAGTCTAGTTATTATTTTTTTACTTTTAATTCTTTTTTCTACACTTTTGGTCTTTAGTAAATAACTATTTGGCATTTTTAGCGCTTTTAATTTTTACTACTATTACAATTGCTAAAGCTGTAAGAACTAAAATCCAAGGTGTTACATTTAATATAACTGCACCTGTTCTTGGCATAATAGCTAGTTCATTCATGTCCTCATTGTCTTCTAGTGTTGTTTCTTCTAGCTTTTCTGAGTCAATTCTAACAAATGCCTTTATATCTCCTGCTACATCAACTCCTTCATTTTTTTGCAAAACAATTTGATACTCTCGTGTTTCGCCAATATTTAAATCAGTAACTTTATATGTAGCAACATTTTCATCAATTTGCCAGTCCGAATTTTGCATAATAAACCCTTCTGGTATTGTAAAGGTTATGTATCCATTTCCTATTCTTTCCTCATTATTTGTTACTTTTATGTTATAATAAATTTGTAATGAAGATTTTGAAGTTGCGTCTCTAATTTCAGTTTCAATTTTACCTGCTTTTCCGTTTAGTCCATAATAATTGCCATTTATATATGCCCTATCTAAATTCATTTCAATTTGCAAGTTGAATTTTAATCTTTGGTAATAATAGTTTAGTGTGACATCCTCCTTCTCAATTTTAACTGTTTCATTTTCTGGTTTTTCTACTAATTTATAGTCTTCATATTGTCTTTCTTCTGAAGTAAATGTATCTCCTTCATGAACGTCTTTTTCCAAACTATCTATCAGCTCATTAGTTTCTTTGTCTATATAGTTAACCGTCACTTTTGATTTATGCCTATAATAATAAATTATATTTATAGGTTCCCCTTGCATTGTTCCTGATGTAGTACCTTCGACTTTTGTAAAATCATAATCTTGTATTGTTTTTTGATTGGTTGTATAACTATCGCCAGATTTTCCATTGATTGTAACCATTTCTGCAATTTCTTTGTTTGTTACTTCATCTACATATTTTGCAGTTACCTTGGTATTTTTTGCATAGTAGTAATTAACTGTTTGTAATTCTTCTGTTAATGTAAAACTTTCTATTTCAGGCTTTTTAACTAATGTGTAACCTTCAATATTTTTTGCAGAAGTTGTAACTTCATTTCCTACTGCACCACTTTGGCTTTCAGTCTCAAGTACTTTATTTGTATCTATGTCTATGTAATTTGCTTGAACACCACCACTTTGTAAATTGAATGATGCAATTAAATTTGATTCTCCTCCTGCTCTTTCCATATAAAATAAAGTTAAAGTATGCGCTCCCGGTGAAAGCATTCCATCTGCAAAAGCCTTTTTGTTTACAGCTACTTCGTTTTGCCCTGTTTCTACATTATATATATTTTGATAATATACTTCATTTCTAGCAAAATCTATATTGCCTTGTAGTTCTACGTGGCATCCTCCTAAATCTAATACCAATTGATCATCTACATAAACCCATACATCATCATCTCCAGAAAAATTAAATACCATATCTTCATACATATCAGTAGCTTCGTTAAATATTTTTCCGTCATTTGTCATTGTAAAAGGTATTTCTAATTTTACTGAAAAAGCTAAATCTCTATTGCTTACAATAGATGTGTCATCTGAGCATTTATTAAAAGGAAAAAATCCACTTTTTGAACCTCTATGTAGTTTAAGAGTTTTTGTACTATAATCTTTCAATAAATGATGTTCATTGCTATTGAAATAATAATATCCGTTTTGTAATTTTTCAAATGGGAATTTCCAATTTGAAAGAATTTCTTTGTATACATATGGATTAGTATTTACAGTAGGAAAAAAGCTTGTCCCATTTGTATATTTGTCTATTATACTTAAGTTGCCATTTACAAGTTTGTCTTTAGCTAAACCTTGAACAAATCCTGCTGAATTGCCATACTTTCCAATGTCTACATAGCCATTTTGAATCCCACCATAGCATTTGGCATCTGTTGAGTCAAAAAGCATAGATTTGTCATCTATTTGGTGCCTTTCTTCTAATGATAAAGAATAATACTCATCTGTACTTATTCCTCTTTGCCATGCATTGTATTCTTCTATGTTGATGTTTGTGAGTGTTGCATTTACGTATTTAACATTTTCTTCTGGAACACTTTTGCAATTTGCAGCAGCCATAGATTTGCTGTGTAATGCCCATGTTATTATAAACAAAAAGGCAATAATAAAAATTTTGATTCTTTTTTTCATAAAACTCCTTTTCTATAAATGAAAACCATCCCGAGCTTTCATTTATTATAATTTTTTTGGGATTAATCTTTTGAATAATTTAAGACTTAAATTATTTGATAAAATTAAATTGAATAATTTAATTGATTTTATTATACACCATATTATGGTAATTGTAAAGGAAAATCGTTCGTCAAATTTCGACAAAATTCGACAAAGGCAATGTAATTTAGTTGTATTTTAATTGCAAAAAGGCAATATACGTTCATATATTGCCTTTTTTATATGACCTTTTCATTCAAGACCAAAGCTTACACCCAAAGCATTGTTAATTTGATGCATTAAATTTTCATCATCAATATGCCCTATTTTTTCTTTTAGCCTACTTTTGTCTATTGTTCTTACTTGTTCAGCCAAAACAACAGAATTGGTTTTTAATCCTCCATTTTGTGAACCAATTTCTATATGAGTGGGAAGTTTTGCTTTTCCCATTTGTGATGTTATTGCTGCTGCTATTACAGTTGGACTATGTTTATTTCCCAAGTCATTTTGTATTATTATAACAGGCCTAATTCCTCCTTGCTCAGAACCTACTACTGGACTTAAATCTGCATAAAACATATCTCCTCTTCTTATATTCATATTTACTCTCCCAATAATAAATTGAGATGATATATATTTCTAAATGTTTAATTCTATCTCGTTATATATTATGTCTACTTTTAATGCATTGTTAATATCATATACTTGTAAATTTTGAGGTTCAAAACTTGCTTTATTTATGTAAAGAATTTGTTTATTATTATATTTATTTACTTTTGAGATATAGCTCATTTGTATTTTTTCATCTTCTTGTGTTATTTCTTTTTCATCAGCGTTTCTATACCCTTCTATAAACGAAGTAAGGAATAAAGAGTTTGTTGATATATAAGGGTAGTTCTCATAAATTTGACTCAAGTTATATTTAGTATTTTGAAGTGTTATAACTCCATTTTCATATATAATTTCCATTCCCGAAAGACTGTCTGGTGATAGTGCTAATTGTCTGCTATAGCTTTGTCCTCTAACTTCTTGCTCAAATTCATAAAAATTGGCATTTTTGTTACTACTAACGGTTACTTTAATTTTTGCTTTATATGATGTAACATTTAGAATATATTGTTCAATCTCTTGTATACTTTTATTATTTCCACTTTCTTTAGTTTTATAATTAGTTTTTATAAAAAAATTACAAATTAATAAAGTTATAATTACAATTATTATAAAAGCAAGAATTTTAAACCATTTTCCCATATCTTTCGCCTTTCAAAAAAATAATATTGAAATTACCTTTTAAATATTTTAGTAATCCAATATTATTTTATTCATCTAGATAGTATTATATGAAAAAAACGCAAATATACTTCTCGACATTTCAGCGAACGGTTGCAGCGCGAGCATTTTCGACTATAACTAAGTAGGACTGCAGAGTGTAGCGTGCAAGCTGGAGCGAGGTATGAAATGCCGAAGCGACTCGCGCAGTGAAATGAGAGAGATGTATATTTGCGTTTTTTATAATACTATTTTTATTAATTCAATAAAGAAAAATAATCAACTAATTCTTTTTGTACCTCCTCTTTGCTTTCTAAATGATTAATTTTATCACGAACACTTGATGCTCCGGGCAAACCTTTTAAATAATAACAAATATGCTTTCTTATTTCTCTTATTCCAGTATATTCTCCTTTTTCTTTTACTTCTAAATCTATATGATTTAAAATAGTTTCTAAAATCTCTTTATTTGTTATTTTTCTTATTGTTCCATTTTCTAGATATGTTCTTATTTGCTCTAATATCCAAGGTCTACCTAGTGTAGCTCTACCTATCATTATTCCGTCACAGTTAGTTTGTTCAAATATTTTTTTGGCGTCTTCTGGTGATTTGATATCTCCATTTCCTATAACTGGTATGTTTACGCTTTCTTTCACCTCTTTAATTATATTCCAATCAGCTACGCCTGTATAATATTCACTTCTGGTTCTTCCATGTATTGTGATTGCTGAGGCACCAGCACTTTCAATAACTTTAGCCGCTTCTACTGCAACTATATGGTCATTATCCCAACCTTTTCTAATCTTTACTGTTACTGGCACAGTTGAATTTTTTACTACCGTTTTTACTATTTCATACACCTTGTCTAAGTCTAGTAAAAGTTTACTCCCGTCTCCATTTTTTACAACTTTTGGTGCAGGACAGCCCATATTAATGTCTACTATATCTGCTATTTTGCTAACATAGCTTGCTCCATATGCCATTGACTCTATGTCACTTCCAAATATTTGGGCAGATACCGGTCTTTTTTCTCCATCCATTTTTAATAGCTGTTTTGTTTTCTCATCATTATAATAAAGAGCTTTGCTACTTACCATTTCAGTTACAACTAAACCCGGCTTATATTTTTCACACACCAGT
This sequence comes from uncultured Clostridium sp., assembly GCA_946497585.1. Lineage (GTDB taxonomy): Bacteria > Bacillota > Clostridia > TANB77 > CAG-508 > CAG-793. The sequence continues at coordinate 3,744 of CAMMLF010000026.1, read as the reverse complement.
CTAAAAGGCAGGTCTGTTAAACCTGCCATTGGCGCTAATATTATATTATTTTGTAATTCTACATTTCCTATTTTTAATTTTTTTAACATTTTATTCCTCAATAAAAATTGCCTTCTGTCTCCTACCACTAATATTAAGTAATATTGCTATCATTATTAAGTTGCTCAAAAGTGAACTTCCTCCATAACTTACAAATGGTAAAGGAACACCCGTTATAGGTAGTAAACCAATTGTCATTCCAATGTTTTCTGTCATATGAAATAAAAATATACCAGCTATACCTATTGCAATAAATGAACCTAGGTTATCTTTAGCAGTTTTTGCGACATACATTGCTTTTGTAATCAAGACGACATACACTATAACTATTGTTGCGGCAACCAAAAATCCCATTTCTTCTCCTATTACAGAGAAAATAAAGTCTGTTGTCTTTGGGCTAAGATATCCTAGTTGTGTTTGATTTCCTTTTAAAAGTCCCATTCCAAGAAGCTGACCAGCTCCAATTGCTAGTTTAGATTGTGTTAAATTGTAACCTGCTCCTCTTGGGTCTAAATCTTGATTTAAGAAAACTTCTATTCTTTGCTTAGCATGGTCTGGCAAAACAAAAAAGTATAAAAGAGGTAGTGAAATAGCTAAAATTAGAAAGCCTGCTATAATATATTTTTTATCTATGCCTGCCACAAATAGCATAAGTATAAAAGCTACACAAAAAGCCAATGCTGTTCCATAATCAGGTTGCTTAATAATTAATAATACTGGTACACCAATAATAGCTAATAGTATTAGCAATCTAGTTGGTCTACTTATTTCTTTTTTCCCTTTTGCTACCATTTTAGACATAACTAAAGCTAGTAATATTATAACAAATATTTTTGAAAACTCTGCTGGTTGTAATGAAAAAGAGCCAAAAGAATACCAACTTGTAGCCCCATTAATCGGTTCTGTAAATAATACGCCTATAAGTAATATAATTAATACTGCATAAAATATAGGTGATACTTTTGCAATTGTTTCGTAGTCTATTAATGTAAAAGCTATTATAAATGGTATGCTAATACCTATCCATAATATTTGTTTTTTAAACTCATCATATTCTGTATTTTGAGTCGCTGAAAAAAGGGCAATCAATCCTATTATAATTAATAGGATTGTACATATTAAAATTGACCATTCTATATTTTTAGATAATCTTTTTTTCATCTATGCCTCTATTTCTTTTTATTAGACTTTTTTGCTTTTGATTTGTTTTCTTTTTTGTTTTTATTGTTTGTGCTGTTTGAAGTTTTTGCAGTTTGCTCTTGATTATTATCACTGCCATCTTTATTTGTTGTTTCATTTGAATTATTTTCTTGTATTATATCAGTAGAAATTTCATTTATTATATTATCTACCTTTTCATCTTGATTATTCTCATCTGTAATTGTTTCATCACTACTATTATCTTCATTATTCAAATTGTCTTCATTTTCTTCTTTACTTTCATCTGTACTGCTAAGTACTTCTTCATTATTTTTATTTTCTTCTTCGGTATTGGCAAAATTGTCATTTTGCTTTGAGATTTTTTCTTCTTTTGAATTATTTAAATTTCTTTTATCATTTTTTATGCTTATTATAGGAATATTCGCATATAATGCAGGTGCTCCTGTTGTTCCATCGCTATTTTGCTTATTTGTTAATCTTACATCTATTTCTTTTTCATCTACATCTATATATTTTTTTATGACATCTATTATTTCTTGTCTCATCATATCTAAAAAATCAGCTGAAACGTTTGCTCTGTCTTGCATAAGAACTAGATGTAGTCTTTCCTTTGCTTCGTCTTTATTCTTTTTTGTATCTAATTGACCGTTTTTTTTGTTTAGTTTTTTGAAAAATCCCATAATGTTTTCAAACATTCCTATTTCCTCCATTGCATTTTATTTTTTAAAATTCTTTTTAAATTTACTCCAAAATCCTTCCTTTTTTCTACCAGGAATCGTTACTTCAACATTTTCGCCTAATATTCTTCTTGCTATTTCTACGTATGCTCTTCCTGAAGGAGCCTTTTTATTTGATACTGCCGGCTCACCCTTATTTGTTTGAGTTATTATGTACTCATCTTCAGGTACAACACCAATTAAATCTATTGATAATAAATCTAATATATCTTCTACATCCATCATTTCACCTCTTTTAACCATCTCTGGTCTTAAGCGGTTAATTACTAGTTCTGGATTTTTTATTTCAGATGCTTCTAAAAGTCCTATAATTCTGTCTGCATCACGTATTGAAGATATTTCGGCATTTGTTACTACAATTGCCCTATCTGCTCCAGCTATTGCATTTTTGAAACCTTGTTCGATTCCTGCTGGACAGTCTATTAAAATGTAATCAAATTCTTCTCTTAATTTGCCGGTTAATTCTCTCATTTGTTCTTCATTTACTGCACTTTTGTCTCTAGTTTGGGCTGCTGGTAATAAAAATAAATCTGTAAATCGTTTATCTTTTATTAGAGCTTGTCTTAATTTGCATTTTCCTTCAACAACATCTACAATGTCATATACTATTCTGTTTTCTAGTCCCATTACAACATCAAGGTTTCTTAAGCCTATGTCTGTATCTACTAGTACGACTTTTTTGCCTCTTAAAGCTAAAGCTGCACCAACGTTTGCGGTTGTTGTTGTTTTGCCTACTCCACCTTTGCCTGATGTTATGACTATAACTTCACCCATAACTTTCCTCCTTGCATAATTTTACACATATATTATATTTGCATTTGCCTCAAAAGTCAATGAAAATAAGGCAAGTTTGTCAAATTTTTGTTGCAATTTTTTTAATATTTTTCTCCTGTGTCATGTTCTTATTGCTTAATAGTAAGTTTTTTTATGCAAAAATATAGTACCTTGCTTTCACAAAGTACCATACTTTTTACTAAGGTTTATATATATATTTAATTATGCTTGCTTACTAGTCATTGCTTTCGCTAGTTGTTACTGCCTCTTCTACTTGATTTAGAACATCTGAATTTTCTTCAGTATTCTGAGCTAATGTAGCTAACTCTTCTAACTTTTTCTTGTCATCAATTACTTCTAAATTAGATATAGAAACTTCATAAGCCACTTTTTGCTCTACAGTTCCATCTTCATGTTTCTTTTCATAAGCTCTTGATTGAACTCTACCTATAACTTTTACCTCTGTGCCTACAGGCATTTTTGAGCAATATCTTGCATTTCTTCCCCATGTAATACATGGAATGTAGTCAGATTTGTTGTAAGCTCTGTTTACTGCTAGAAGAATATCTGCAATTTCTCTTCCAAATGGTGTTTGTCTATAAATAGGTGTTTTACAAATATAACCTGTTAAAACGACTTCATTTGAAACTAAGTCTTTGCTTGCAACTATTTCTTCTTCTTGATTTGGTAAAAATTCAATGTCCTTTGCAAACACAGTTAAAATTAATCTGTTTTTTTCATTCTCATAACTATTGTAAGATCTGAATTGACCTGTTATTTTTACTTTTTTGTCAATGACCAAATCTTCATCTTTAAATAATCTTTCAGATATAGTAACTGGTATTATATCTGCATTTCCACTTAAACGTGGTACACTTAAATCAAAAGTGTAAAATTTTTCTCCATAAATTTCATGACTGAATTTCTTTTCATCTGTAATCTTTCCAACCAATGTAATATGGTTGTTATCAGCAAAATTTGTTTCCAATTTTAATTCCTCCTTAATTATTCTTGTGGATCTTATTCATCTAAT
>CAMMLF010000025.1 GCA_946497585.1 uncultured Clostridium sp. | reverse complement strand
ACAAAAACTTTTCGAACCGTTACCTAAAAAATTACAATTACATTTCATTTTCATATTTTTGTTGAATTTTGAAATTTTATGTATTATAATGTAGCAAGTATTAAAAAAATTTTTTTGCACAAACTATTAAAAATAGATTTATTTTTCAATAGTATAAGTGCTTTTAAAGAAAGGATAAATGTATTATGAAAAAAACAATTTATGGTATTTTAATTGCTCTATTTGTAGTTTTATTTACGGCTACATCTAGTTTTGCAGCCACAGTTAACAAAGGTAATGCTACTATGACTTTAGTTGAAGATAATATTTGCAATATTACTTTTGGTCAGTATGGCGAATTTGAGAAGAGAATGATTGAATGCAACACTACTGAAAAGTATGTTGACATTAGATTAACTGCTAGAAATAATGCAGAAATGTTAGAAGATAAAAAAGCTGACGTTGTTTTGTTAATAGATGCATCAAGAAGTATGTCTACAAATGAAGTTACTATTAATGGTGAAACAATGACAAGAAAAGAAGCTGTTTTACAATCTGCTCAAACCTTGATAGATAAGTTGTTAGCAGCAAATCCAAATATTAAAATAGGTATAGTTGAATTTGCAACATCTACTGAAACTGATGATGAAGGTTATACAATTGAAGGAACTGACTTAGATGCTAAAACAGTTACATCAGAATTAACAAATGATGCAGATGTTATAAGTGAAGCTTTAGATACTGTTTCTACAGATGTTATGGGTGCCAGAACAAATGTTGAAGTTGGTTTAGATGCTGCATATGCTTTACTTCAAACAAACACAGATTCAGATACAGAAAAATACATCATTACTTTAACAGATGCTATTCCTAATACAGCTAGAGGTGTTGTTGGCGATACTTACACAGATGCAACAAGAGTTCCAACTAGAAATAAAATAGTTGAACTTGGTGAAGCTGGCGTTAATTTAATTTCAATGCTAATTGAAATGAGCGATAGTGAAATTGCTATATCTCAGGAAGATCCAAAACCAACATACAGAGAAGTAGCTGAAGAAATATTTGGTACAGCTACAAACCCAACTTCTGGAGAAGTTTACTATGTTCAAGATGAAGATGTTGAAGATACAGTAACAAATCAAATTTATGCAAGTATTGTACAAGAACAATATATTTTAGAGAACATAGTAATTAAAGATTACTTTCCTCAAAATATTATAGATAACTTTACTTATGCACAACTAACAGAATCAAATATTGGAGAAGTTACTGCTGAAGTAAATACTGAGGATAATTCAATTACTTGGACTATTCCAGCTCTTGGACCTGGTGAAGAAGCTACATTTACTTATAGAATTTCTTTAAATAATGAATTTGATGGAGAAATTGTTGGTATTAATTTACCTACAAACGAAAATGTTGAAATTACTTATGAAGAAAATGGAACTCCAGGTTTTGCAGAAAATGATGATTGTCCTATAATTGCATTAGATGTATTACCTACAAAAGATATTCCTCAAACAGGTATATACACAGGTTTATACATTGCAGGTGGAGTTGCTGTTATGGCTATTATAGGTTTTGCAAGTTATAGATTTGTTAAGAAAAATAGATTCTAATATTTGATTAATCTTTTACTTATTCTTATTTAAAAGTAGAACAAAAGTGGTTTTCTTTAACTTTGTTCTACTTTTAAATTTACATCGTTCGCATCTTTGTTCGAGCGCCAATTTTACAAATGTAAAATTGTGTGCAATGCTTTTATTGTATAATATACTCCATCACCAGTCAATTTCTTGCTTTTTTCTTTATTTTATGTTAATATATATAATTGTAAGGTTTATTCCTTAAGTACTAAAAAAAGAGGTGTAATAATTTTTTCTTCACATTATCACGAAAAAAACAACTTATTGAAAGGAACTCACTATGGAATTTATCAAAGCAAAAGTTGTTGGCTGGAATTCTAGGAGTAGGCAATTAAAAATTCATATTCCTAGCATTCCCTATGTTGTACCAGTTCTAGAAGAAGAAATTTCTGTTTATCCCTTAACTAAACTTAGCAGAAGGGGCATTCCTACAGCGGTTTCTGTCTTAATAGGAACTAATATATATGTTAGTCAGTCTTCTACTGGGATTTTCTCCCGGAAAGCTGTACAAGAATATGAGTACAACTTGCTTGAAGAAGGACAAATTGTTCAGGCAAAAGTAGCAGGCATCGGAAGTAGTTTGTATTTATCTTACAAAAGTTTGACCTTTTACTGTGCAAGGAAGGAAGTTAGCAATTCTTATGTAATTGATCTCAATGATTATTTTTCCGTTGGTCAAATGGTTGATGTAAAAATTCTTGAGAAAAAAGGCAGTAACAAATATGTTACTGTATCCTACAAGCAAGCATATCCCGACACCCTTGAGAATTATCACAGAGGTGATGTGGTATATGGAAGAATTAGTTCCAATTTGCAACCAGAAAATTGCTATTTTGTCGAGATCAATCCTCAAATTAGAGGACTGATGGACTTTTATTCTCCAATGTTCAAATATGGAGATAAAGTCATATGCAAAGTTATCGGAAAGAATGCTTCTGGGCTTCGCCTAGAATACATTAACTGTTTAAGTGATAAATCTTAAAAAAGTTATTTTTCAAATCTTTCTGCGCCCCGTATCTTTGCGGGGTGCAGTTTTCTTTTAATATATTAAATTTTATTAGATTGTTCAATCATATGGTAAAGCTATTTTTAAATTTCTCCACCTCTTTTTATAAAATTATGTCCATATTTTTCTTTTATTTTGTCCAATGTTTCGTCCAATTTTTCTTGTTTTTCATTTTGCTTGTTATCAAATAAAGATATTTGTTTATCTTTTTCATCTAATAAGTCATCTACTCTTACTCCTATCAATCTTACCTTCGTACCATTTGAATACAATTCCTCCATCAGCTTTTTTGCTTGTTCATAAATTATTTTTGTGCTCGATGTTGCTGTATCTAATTTACGCTGATGTGAAAATACTCTAAAATTTGAATCTTTTATTTGTACATTTACTACATTAGCAATCATTTTTTCTTTTCTTAATCTATAAGTAACTTGTTCTGTAAGTTCTAGCAATATCCTATTAATTTCATTTATATTTGTTAAGTCTTGTGGAACTGTTATTGAATTGCCTATTCCCTTTGGCTTTTCTTCTTTATAATTTACAGGTGAATTGTCTATACCATTTGCATATTCCCAAATCATTTTTCCAAACTTGCCAAATGTTTTATATAATATTTCTTTATTGTAATGTGCTAAATCGCCTATTGTTTTTATTCCCATTTTTTCTAATTTTGGAATACTCTTTTTTCCTACCATTAAAAGTTCATCAACTTTTAGTGGCCACATTTTTGTTTTAATTTCTTCATTCCAAAGTGTGTGTATTTTATCTGGCTTTTCAAAATCTGATGCCATTTTAGCTAAAAGTTTGTTATGTGCAATACCAACATTTACAGTAAACCCCTGCTCTGTTTTTACTCTTGTAGATATTTCTTTCGCAATTGCAAGTGGACTTTCATTTTTGCCAATAAAATTGGTCATGTCTAAAAAACATTCATCTATTGAAAAACGCTCTATTATATTTGTATATTCTTTAAAGAGTTCATATAGCTTATCTGAATATGCTCTATACATTTTATGATTTGATGCAAATACTTGTAGATTTGGACACTTTTTTCTTGCAAAATATATTGGCTCTCCTGTTTTTATTCCAAATTGCTTTGCTATATTACTTTTTGCTAAAACTACTCCATGTCTTTGGCTTTCATCTCCACCTATTATTGCTGGAATAGTTCTTATATCTAGTTTAGCGCCATTTTTTAACATATCTACTGCTGTCCAAGATAAAAATGCATTATTTACATCAATATGAAAAATCAAACGTTCCATAATAATTCACCAGTTTTATTATAGAACGTTCGTTTTTATTTGTCAATTATTTTATTTTTTTAATAATTATTTATTTTCTGTAGCTTTGTCAGCAACTTCTGCTTTAACTTCTTCTGCACTTTCAGTTACAGGTGTTTCTGCTACTGTAACTTCACTTGCTACTTCTTGTGCTTCCTCTGTAGCTGGCATTTCTTCTTTAACAACTATTTCTTTGTTCTCAACTCTTGCTCCTACATTTTCCTTTGTCTTAGCAGCTTTTCCTAATCTCTCTCTTAAGTAGTATAGTTTAGCTCTTCTTGCTTTACCTACCCTAACTGTTTCTACCTTTTCAATTAATGGAGAGTGTAATAAAAATGTTTTTTCAACTCCTACTCCATATGCTACTCTTCTTACAGTGAATGTTTCATTTAATCCACCATTTTGCTTTTTAATGACAATTCCTTCAAATACTTGGATTCTTTGTCTGTTTCCTTCTTTTATTCTTTGGTGTACCCTTACAGTATTACCAACACGAATATCAGGAACCTTATTTTTTAATTGTTCATGTTCTATTGATTTAATAATATCCATGATTTAACTCCTTTCTTAATTTTTACTTGCAAGATTTAAACTTGCTATTAGATTATTTTTTACTCAAAAATTTTCTTTTTTAACTTGCAAACCTCGATTATTTTAGTTATTTTTCTTGGTCTAACAATTTCTTCGCCAAACTTTTTTCTTCTTCATTTAATAAGTCTGGTCTTTTTAAATACGTTGTTTTTAATGATTGTTCTTTTCTCCAATCATTTATTTTTTGATGATTTCCTGAAGTTAGTACATCAGGAACTTTTGTGCCTAAGAATATTTCTGGTCTAGTGTATTGAGGATATTCTAAAAGGTTTGAGCTAAATGATTCTTCTTTTGTAGAATCTTCACTTAAAACTCCTTCTACATATCTACTGACACTGTCTATAAGTACCATTGCTGGTAGCTCTCCTCCGTGTAAGTACATAGTCGCCTATTGAAATTTCTTCATCCACTATTTCGTCCAATACTCTTTGGTCTATTCCTTCATAATGTCCACATAGCAAAACTAAATGCTTTTCTTTTGAAAGTTCTTTTACTTTAGATTGATTTAATGTTTTCCCTTTTGGTGATAAATATATTACTTTTGCATTTTCATCATTTATTGATTTATATGCTGAATATACCACATCAGGTTTTATAACCATTCCAGCTCCGCCACCATATGGTGTGTCATCAACGTGTTTGTGCTTGTCTTCTGAAAAATCTCTAATATTTATTAAATTAATATCTATTAACTTTTGTTTAGAAGCTCTTTCTATTATGCTGTGTTTGATTGGTTCAAACATTTCTGGAAATAAAGTTAATATACTAAATTTCATTTAAGTATTTATCCTTTCAAAATTATACTGCATTTTGATTAATTAAAAATTTGTTTTATTCAAATTTATTAAATTAATCCTTTTAATATGTGAACTATTACTTTTTCATTTTGTATGTCTACTTGTTTTATTACATCTTTAATTGCCGGAAGTAATACTTCTTTTCCTTCAAGAGTTTTTACAGTATAAATGTCGTTCGCTCCAGTATTATATATGTCTATAATTTTTCCAAGTAAAGCCCCTTCATCTGTATATACATCTAATCCAATTAAATCAGCTATATAATATGTTCCTGCTGGAAGCTCTTTTTTGCTTCTTTCGACTGTAATGATACTATCTCTTAAGTCCTCTGCATCTGTCATATTATCTACGCCTTTTAATTTAAGGATTAGCATATTTTTTTGAAGTCTTGAATGTTCTACTTGCATTTCTTTATTATTAACATATATTTTATTATTCTTTTTAAAATTGTTAATATTTTCGGTATATAATGCTACTTTTACTTCACCTTTTATTCCAAAAGTATTAACTATTTTGCCAACTTCAAATTTATTCTGCATTTTTACCTCTTTCGCCTTAAGCTTTTGCCTATTCAAAGTTTATTATTCTCGAGCATTTCTTAAATTGTTATCTAATAATAAATGCGATTTTATACTCAAGCTAAACTAATTTTAGCTTCTGCGACCTTCACCTTTTTTGTATTTAAAAGGAAATACTACTTCTACTCTTCTTCCTTCTTTTGCTCCTAAGGCTTTGCATAATGCTTTTATAGCTTTTGCTACTCTGCCTTGTCTTCCTATTACTTTTCCTTCTTCCTCTTCTGCAACTTTTACATAGTAAAAGTCTGTTCCTTCTTTTTCTACATGATCTATTGAAATTGCTTTTTTGTTTTCCAATAGATGTTCTAGTATGGTTTTTAATACTTCTTCCATTTAATTTTCCTTTCTTGCTTTTGCTAATATCTAGCTATTAGTTTTAGTCCCTCTAGCTTTTGCGTTTTTCTAAGTAATGTTTTTTATTGTTGTCACTCTCGCTTGTTGCTCAGGTGCTAAATCTTCTTTTAACTAATTATTTTGCTTTTGCAATTAAAGCTTTTACTGTGTCTGTAGGTTTTGCTCCATTTTTTATCCATTTTTCTGTTTTTTCTTTATCAAGAACTATTGTAGATGGTTTTGTCATTGGGTCATATGTTCCGATTTGTTCGATTATTTTTCCATCTCTAGCAACTCTTGAATCAGCTACAACAATGTGATAGAAAGGTGCTTTTTTTGCTCCTACTCTTTGTAATCTTATTTTTACCATAGTATCACCTCCTAGAGTTTAAGATAATCTTTTCTTGCTTTTTTGCTTTTATGCAAATTAGTTTGAATAAATTATCAAAATGTATTTATATAAAGTTAAAAACTTAATATCTAATTGGTTATGTTTCAATATATATTCTTCTATATTTTAGAATATATAAGTTTATTTTAGCTTATTTTCAAGCTCTTGAAGTTCTTCTTCTGACATTTTGTCTAAGTTTAAGCCCTTCATCATTTTTTTCATTCTTGGGTCTAATGAGCCGTTTTTCATTTTTTTCATCATGCTTTGTGTTAGTTCAAAAGACTTCATAAATTTATTTATGTCTTGAACCTGAGTTCCACTACCTTTTGCAATTCTAATTCTTCTAGATGCATTAAGAAGTTTTGGGTTTTCTCTTTCTTCATTTGTCATTGAACTAATTATTGCTTCAATTCTTGTGAATTCTTTATCATCAACATTTACATTAAGCTTATTCATACCTGGTATCATTTTAAGTATTGATGAAAATGAACCCATTTTTTTGACTTGTTTTAATTGAGCTAAGTAGTCGTTTAAGTCTAAGTCTTTGTTTTTTCTTAATTTTTTTTCTAATTTTTCCGCTTCTTCTCTATCAAAAGCTTCTTCTGCCTGCTCAATTATTGAAAGTACATCACCCATTCCAAGAATTCTTGATGCCATTCTATCTGGATGAAATTCTTCAATTTCATTTAATTTTTCACCTGTTCCTACATATTTGATTGGTTTACCTGTAACCTTTTTAACAGATATTGCTGCACCACCACGTGCATCGCCATCAAGTTTGGTTAGTATAACGCCATCTATGCCTAAGTCTTCGTTGAACTTGCTAGCTACATTTACAGCTTCTTGACCTGTCATAGAATCTACAACAAGTAAAATTTCATGTGGTTTAACATTTGCTTTAATGTCTTTTAGTTCTTGCATTAATGTTTCATCTATTTGAAGTCTACCTGCTGTATCTAGTATAACTATGTCGTTTAATTTGCTTATAGCTATTTCTTTAGCTTGTTTTGCTATTTTTACAACATTTTTTTCTTGTTCATTTGCATAAACCGGAATGTTTAGCTGTGCTCCCACAACTTGAAGTTGTTTTATAGCAGCTGGCCTATATACATCACAAGCAACAAGTAATGGCTTTTTACCTTGCTTACGTAAAAGATTAGCAAGTTTACCTGCTGTTGTAGTTTTACCAGAACCTTGAAGACCAACTAACATTATAATTGTTGGTGGGTTTGGTGAAATGGCTATTTTGCTGTCTGTTCCGCCTAAAAGTTCTACTAACTCATCTTTTACTATTTTTACAACTTGTTGACCCGGTGTTAGAGATTTAAGCACATCTTGCCCCAAAGCTTTATCATGAATTGAGTTTATAAATCCCTTTACTACTTTGTAGTTAACATCCGCTTCTAATAATGCAAGCTTAACTTCTCGTAGCATTTCATTTAACTCTGATTCCGTTATTCTAGCTTTTCCTCTAAGCTTTTTTGTAAAAGCTTGTAGCTTTTCTGATAAACCTTCAAAAGCCATTGCTTAACTCCTCCTTTTTTGAAAAAATATTTTAATTTTTAAGCATAAACTTTTTGATAAATTTATGTAAAAACATTTTGTTTAAACTAAAACGCTTAGTTCTTTTTGCACTTCGTTTAATATTTTTTCAATTTTTTTGTCTGATGAATTGTCTTTTATTTCACTTATTTGTGATAAAATTGTTTGAATTTGTTTTTCTTGTTTTTGTACTTTTTTCATGATGCCTAACTTTTCTTCGAATTCGAAAAGTTTACTTTCTCCTTTCAATAATAAGTCTCTTACGCCTTGCCTAGATATATGATGAATTTCTGCTATTTCAGCCAAAGATAAATCATTATTATAGTAATCAATTAAGACACTATATTGTTTTTTGGTTAATAATTTACCATACATTTGACATAGCATACTTATTTGTATATGTTTATCCATATAATCACCCTTTTTATATAAGGAATTAAGACCTTATCTGTTAGGCTTTTGCATAAGATTTTTGTAAAATACGTGTATTATTTAACAAAAATGTATGTAAAGCATATATACTTTACACTATTTTTGCTCATTTGTCAAGTAGTTTGAAGGATTTTTTTATTTATGTTATAATGAAAGTGCTACAATTTTATTTAAAAAAGCTACAATATATGTTCCAGAGCTTTTAGCGAGCGAAGCTGATAAGGAGCAATAGCCAAATGTCTTTATCTTAGAAGCGCAGTCGGAGCGTGCGAGAGTTTTCGCGAATAGCGAAACCTTGAAGTAAATGCGGAGGAATTTATATTGTAGCTTTGAAATAATACAAAACGTATAAAAGGAGTTGTTATGGTTCACATTAATATAATTTGCGTAGGAAAAATCAAAGAACAATATTTAAAAGATGCTATAGGCGAATATAGCAAAAGGCTTTCTAGATATTGTAACTTAAGTTTTACAGAATTACCTGATAAAAAAATACCAGATAAAGCAAATTCTTCACTTGAAGCTCAAGTTATAAATGCTGAAAGCACTGATATTATTTCTCATCTCTCTAAAGATGCATATAATATTTGTTTAGATTTAAAAGGTAAAGAATTAAGTTCTGTTGATTTTGCTAAAAAAATAAATGATATTGGTCTAATTAATAATACAATTAATTTTGTTATTGGTGGTTCACTTGGGTTTAATGATGAAGTTAGAAGAAACTGCAAAGAGTCTATTTGTTTTTCAAAAATGACTTTTCCTCATCAATTAATTAGAGTATTTTTGCTTGAGCAAATATACAGAGCTTTTAAAATTAATAATAATGAGACTTATCATAAATAATTAATGAAACATTTATTGCAGTCTATATCTGCTTTATTTTATGTGCAATAATTTTTGATATAACTCTTTTTACTATATAGAATATTGAAATAAATAGTATTAAATAATATAAATAAATCATAGTTTTTCCTTTACTTTAAAATATTAGAGATATTAAATTATGTATGCAATATTTTTATTAAATAGAAAAAGTTTGATTTTTCCTATGCAATAAATAACACTTAACATATTAGCATCTTTACCATAATATGTCAAGTGCTTTATTTTAGTTTTTGCTCAAAAGTAAACTTTAAATGCGAATTATTTTTTTTAATCACAAACTCTATTTTATAATTCCACAAGCTATTTTTTCTCCTGAATTTCCCGATGGTTGACTTGTAAAATCATCTGGCATACTATGAATTACTACTGCCTTACCTATTACTTCTTTTAACGTAAATCTATCTGTTAAAACATTCATATATGCATATCCTTTATTTTCAAACAAAGGTGGTAAATCACCTGCGTGGTTAGGATGATTGCAATTTCCCGGGTTATAATGCGCTAATGTGTTTGCAAATTCATCATTTTTATTTCCTGTACATGAACTTCCTTCGTGTATGTGAAATCCAAATATTCTTTTATTGCATTTGCCTATTGTTGCTGGTAAATTATATATTTTTGCAGTTATTAGCACTCCTTTTCCAGTTTGTCTAAAAGTAACAATCCCTCTAATTCTAGGATATTTTTTTCCACCTTTTATTTCAGCTCTTGCCATATTTAGTAACATAAAAACTCCTCCTAATATTATTATATGAATATTAAGCTTTGCTGTTACTAGCCAAAAATTAGGCAATGAAAAAACAAGCCAATTATTCGATTTTTATTATATTAGGTTTCAACTTCTTTTAATTAAAGGAAAATGTCAAAAATTCCTACTGCTTTAGGCTTGACCTCCTTTACAATTCTACTGGCAAGCGTATCCTTGCTTTGTTCCTCTCCGTGAGTTACCAAAACAAGTTTTAGATTACGGAACTCTTTCAAGAAACGGATAATTTCATCAGCTTTTGGATGTGCCGAAAACTCGTTGGTATATTCTGTCATACCATTTTTTGAATTTTAAGTAAAAATGTCCTATTTTTGTTTTTTAGTTCATATGTGTTATATTTTAACTTTTTTATATAAAAATTTTTAATAGATTGTTTTCACAATTTTTATATTAGATATTTCATCTATTGGGACTTCTAGTGGATTTTTATCTAGAATTACAAACTGTGCCTTTTTCCCCTCTTCAATGCTTCCCTTTTCCGTTTCTTCAAAATAACTATATGCTGCATTTATTGTAACGCCTTTTAATGCATCATACACAGATATTCTTTCATCTTCGCCTAATATTTTTCCGCTTTTAGTTTGTCTTTTTACTGCACACCAAATTGTTTCTAACATATTAGGCTTTATTATTGGTGAATCTTGATGTAATGTAAAAATTATATTATTATCTACCGCTTCTTTTACTGGGCTTATTCTACTTGCTCTTTTAATTCCAAAGTTTTTTATATGCACATCTCCCCAGTAATAAACATGAGCCACAAAAAATGATGGTATTGCTTCTATTTCTTTTGCTTTAAGTAAATCTTCTTTTGAAATAAGTTGTGCGTGAATTATAACTGGTCTTAAATCTTTAATTTTTTGCGCATTGTTATTGTTTAATTTCTTTTCTTTTTGCGCACATTCTTGCATTTGTATGTTTTCTTGTTGCATACATTCTTGAATTTGTGTAATTTTTTGTTTTTGATAGCTTGGCTCATTTTCTTCACATTCGTTCAATGCTTTTATATATTCTTCAGCTGCTGCATCTCCGTTGCAATGAGCTAGTATTTGCAAACCATTTTCTTTTGCAAATTTTATATTTCTTACTATGTCATCATATTTCATTGCAGGATAACCTTTGTAATCTCCTTTATTTTCAACGATATTCTGCTTTTTTGACTCGTATGGTTCTTTCATCCAAGCTGTTCTTCCTTGTGGCGACCCATCAAGTATCATTTTTATTCCTAGAATTTTGAAATGCTTATTGTATTTTTTATATGAGCTTGGAAAAGTATGAGCATATTCTTTAATGCTATCATAATCAGGATAACCAACAACGTCTAACTTCAATTTGTTTTGTTTAATTAATTCTTTGTAAATATTTAATAATTCCTTTGACATATATCCTTCTTGCACAGTAGTTATACCATAAGATAAATATTCATCTTGTGCCTTTTCATAAGCCCTAAGTAATTTGTCCATACTTGGCATAGGCACTTTTTTTAGATAATTTACAAATGCAGTTTCTTCTAAATAACCCGTTAGCTTTCCATCTTTAATTTCTATTTTTCCTCCTTCTGGAGATTTCGTAGTTTCATTAACTTCTAGTGCTTCTAGTGCTTTTTTATTAAACACTCCCATATGTTCTGATTTATGTTTTAGAACTATTGGATTGTTTATTTTTAAAGTGTCTAAAAAGGTTATATCTGGGTGTTTCTGCTCTTTTAAAATATTATTATCATAACCATTTGCTATAATCCATTCATCGTCTGCTATGTTATTTTTTGCTTTATATTCTAAAATTTTATTTTTTATTTCTTCGAAAGATGTGCACTCATTTAAGTCTACCTGTAAAAAAGAATTTGCTACTGCTGAAAAATGACTATGTGAGTCAATAAAACTAGGAAGGATGGTTTTTCCTTCCATATTTATTACTTTTGTATTTTCATCTTTTAATTTTAATATTTCTTCATTTGTTCCTAGTTTTTGTATTATTCCTTTTTCATAACAAACTGCTTGATGATATTTTACTTTTTCTATTTTTCTATTATTTATTTTGGTATTTGTATTTGAGGTTTCTGCTTGAATTTCATCCTTTTTACTCATTGTAATTATATTGGCATTATAAATAACAGTTTTCAACATTTCCTCCACTTTTGTGTCAATAGGGACGCTCCTTATTGACAGATGATTGTTCTTTATTGTTTTTGATGAGCATTCTTGGTGTGTCAATCAGGAGCGTCCCTATTGACAGGAGCGTCCCTATTGACATTTGTATTCTACTTTTTATCAGTTGAACCAAATCCACCTGTTCTTACGCTATCTGCACTATCGTTATCTGCTATAAGATATTTTTGGAATATAGCTTGTCCTATTCTTTCACCTTTTTCTATTTTTACATCTTCATCTTTGAAATTCCACATAGCGTACATTATATGTCCATCATTATCTGCATTTCCATAATAATCTTTATCTACTATACCTACACTATTAGCAAGAACTAGACCTTTTTTCTTTGGGTTTGAACTTCTATTATATAAGCAAAGCATTTCGTCGTCTTGCATATATGCTTTTAATCCTGTTGGTATTAATGTTGGTTTTACTCCCGGTTTAAAAGCTGGTATTATTGTATCTTCTGCAGCTTCCATATCATAACCTGCTGCATATTTGGTTGACCTTTTTGGTAGATTTATATTTTTATCTTCCCATCCTTTTGCTATTTCAAATCCTCTTAATTTTTCCATGTTAATTTCTCCTTTTATTAAATTTGCAATCATTATTTTTTTATTTACACTATACGGTGATTTCCAATAATATAATGTAAACTCTTTCTTTTATCATTCACATTTTAATTCATAATAACTTATATGTCAATAATTGCATAAAATAAATATATAGAGGTATATTATGTGTACGACGTTAAATAATTTAAAATTGAATGAAAAAGGAATTGTAAAATCTATTTCCTGTGATGATAAAATTACTAGAAGATTATATGATTTAGGTTTACTAGAAAATACTTTAATTTGTCCTATTTTTGCCAGTCCTTTTGGTGACCCTAGAGCATATGAGTTTAGAGGCAATATTATTGCTATTAGAAATGATGATGCGAATAATATAGTTATTGAAGTGGAAAATAACGAACTTAAAATAAAAAAATAATTCAGTATGTTCCATTTTGGAATACCCTGCATCAGATAATATAAAAGTTCACTAAGTGTACTAAATTCACTTCGTGAACTTTATCTCATTCCACATCCAATAGTCATAATTTTTTCTACTGATAATATCATGGTTTCAAATAATTATCTCTTCAATAGACTTATTTTTTCAATTCTTTTTCTGCATCTTTATAATCTGGCATATATTTTTCAACCATTGCCCAGAATTTTTTTGAATGATTCATATATTTTAAATGACAAATTTCATGTAATACTACATAATCTATTGCTTTTCTGCTATACATCATTAAGTTTTGATTTATTGTTATTTTTTTATTTGATGAACAGCTACCCCATATTGATTTTGTTTTCTTTATTCTATATTCTTCTGGTGCTAGTCCAACTAATTTTCTCATTTTTTCCATTGAGTTTTCTACTTCTTTTTCTGCTATCATATAATACATTTTGTCTATCATTTTTTTGATTTGTTCTGTATTGTCTTCTTCTGCATATCTTAATGGAAGTATTATTGCTATTTTTCCGTTTTCTACATTTAGCATTGCCATATTGATATCTTTATAGTATATATTTAGATAGTATGCTTCACCAAGAATTTGAAATTTTTCGCCATCTGCATATTCTTTTACTTTTGTAGGTGATTGTTGGTATTCTTGTAATTTTTGCATTATCCATTGTCTTTTTGCTTCTACCACATTCTGAATTTGAGAACTGGTAGCAAAACGTGGAGCTTTTATTACTACTTCACCATTTTGTATTGTAATATAAAAATTCTTGATTTTTGCTCTATTTACTGTGTAAGCTATTGTTTTATTTTCATATTTTACTTTATTCATACCAGTTCCTCCTCAGAATAGAAATTTAGGTTTGTTTGGTTGTTTGTTTTTTTGAACTTCTGTTCGATTTTTATTTTACTATTTTATTTATTACTTGTCAATACTTTTTTAAAAATTTTTTAATATTTTTTGTTTTGTTTTGAATTTGTTTATTTATAAGTATTTGCAAGGTATTAGTTTTGTATTTTCTTTGATATTTAGCCATTTTTGAGAATTTAATTATAATTCGTTCCTATTATTTTTTATTTTTCTTATCTTAATATTTTTGTTCGCTTTTGTTCTAATAGTACAACCGTTCTACATAGTATTTTAACAACCTAATATAACAAAAAGCTACAATATATATTTGGGAGCTTTTAGCGACCTGAGGCAGTGGAAATCCTTTAACTTTTAGAAAAGGAGGACTGTCGAAGTGAGCGTGCGAGCGTTTTTGTGCAAGCAAAACCGTGAAGTAAATGCGGAAAAATGTATATTGTAGCTTTTATCACATAAGCAAGAAAGGGTGATATTTTATGGGCTTATCTAATTCATCTACTGGTAAAAAAGTTTCTAATAATCTAAAAGATTTTTCTAATTATGATTTCACTGTCGCCATTGCTGGAAATCCTAATGTAGGCAAATCCACTATTTTCAATGGTCTTACTGGGCTTAACCAACATACTGGTAATTGGACTGGCAAAACCGTTGAAAATGCAGTAGGTATTTGTATACACAATAATCAAAAATTTTTGCTCGTGGACATTCCCGGTACCTATTCTCTTATGGCAGATTCTGAGGAAGAAAAAATTGCCAGAGATTACATAGATAGCAACAAAGCCAATGCCACTGTGGTTATTGTTGATGCTACTTTACTTGAAAGAAATTTGAATTTAGTTTTTCAGATTATGAATTTGACTAATAATGTAATTGTTTGCGTTAATCTTCTTGATGAGGCTAAAAAGAAAGGCATCAGTGTTGATTTAGATAAACTATCGTTACTTCTTGGAGTTCCTGTTGTTGGAACTATTGCTA
>CAMMLF010000024.1 GCA_946497585.1 uncultured Clostridium sp. | reverse complement strand
ATTCGCTTTATGTCGCTAATATTACAAATATTACATTTTTTTTACATTAATCGACAAGTTCTTGACTTTTAATAAAAAAATAATAAAATATAAATGATGAAATTACAAAACGAGACAAAATTGAATATTTATAGAAAAATTGTAAATCATAAATAGTGTAAAAAAATCTAAAGAAGGAGTAAAAAAGGTGCAAGAAAGTTTAGGAATAAGTATATCTAATCAAGTAATAAAATATGCTAAAGTTACAAAAAATAATGACCAACTAGATGTTGCATCTTTTGGCGTTAAGTTTTATGACAACTTGGAGAATGATATTCAGCAAATAATTTCAGAAACAAATAGTAAAAATATTCCAATATGCATAGACACACAAAATGAAAAAGTAAATTATTTTAGCATATTTGGACTTCTTAGTAAATCAGATACTAAAAAAACTATAGAAACTGAATATGAAACATTATGTGCTGATAATCATATGAACCCTAACGCTTATGAGGGGAGATATCTAATTGTAAATGACATTAATAATAAAGACAGAAACAGAGTAATATATTTTACTGAAAGCAAAACTGATCTCGAAGAAAGAATAGGATTATTTAAAAACCAAAAAATAAGTTCTATTACACCACTTCCAACATCATTATGCAATATTGTCGAGGCAAAAAAAGGCGAAAACATAATGATTGTAAATATTGAGGAAAAAACAACTATAACTACAATTCTTAATCAAAGAATTTATAGTATAGATATGATACCAAGTGGAATGGCAGAAGTACTTGATAAGATAAATGAAAAAGAAAATTCTTACACTAAATCTTATGAGGCTTGCAAAAATACTACAATATACACAATGGAAACAACAGCTACAGATGATCCAAACAACAAATATTTATCTTTAATAATTCCTACATTATTCAATATAGTTCAAGAAGTAAAAAAAGTTAAAGATATATATACAAGAATAGACAGAATTTATTTGACAGGTTTGGGAACAGTTGTTAACAATATAGACTTGTATTTCCAAGAATATTTTCAAGAATCTAAATGCGAAATATTAAAACCATATTTTGCAGCGAATAATAGCAAGATAAACATCAAAGATTATATAGAAGTAAATAGTGCAATTGCTCTTGCACTTGACGGAATGGATTATGGACTTAAAGATTTGAACTTTAGATCTTCTAATTGGAAAGAAGATTTAAATAATTTATTACATTCAGATCTTAAATCACTTGGAAAAGGCTCAAAAGGAAAAAGTACATCATTTACATTTGACACAAATATGAGTGGACCTTTAAAGCCAACAGAAGTCTGGCTTATTAGATGTTGCGTTACTGTACTTATGATTGCTATTATTTATAGTGTATGTTCAGTTTTATTAGGCAATCAAATATCAGCTAAAACTGCACAAGCTCAAGAAGTTATTGATGACACAACTTCACAAATAAATCAGCTAAATTCTAACGAAAATGACATAAACAGAAAAATAGCAGATTTTGAAAGAGTAACAACAAATTTACAAAATGCAAGTTCATCAATTGCACTAAAACAAGGTAGAAAAAATGAAATACCTACATTGTTAAATCAAATTGTATTTACTATACCAAAGAATGTACAATTAACAAGTATTAAAGATACAGAAGTAGAAGTTGATGGAGAAACAAAACAACATATTTCAATAGTTGCTCAATCAAAACAATATGAACAATTAGCATATTTTAAAGCAAGATTAAGTAATAGTGGCTATTTACTAAATGTTACTTCTACAGAAGGAACAAAAACAGGCGAATTTGTTATAGTAACTATAGAAGGAGATTTACCATAAATATTTAAGGAGAAATGCAATGAGAAAATTATTAATATCTATTTTGTTAATTTTATTAATAGTCATGACTGTACTATGCGTTAAAAATGGTATAAATATTGGACCATTGCATGTACTAGGTGTAACACAAATACAAGATGCTAATGGGGAACTTACTAGAAAAATTGCAGAAGCAAAAAATACAAATGATAACTATGCTAATAAATTAACTGAAATAAAAGATTTAATCACAGACTTAGGAGAAGCAAGAAGCGAATATTTACAAACAATTAATGTAAGCACAGAGAGTGAGATACGCGAGGCAACACAAACAAAGAATTATACGATTGAATATTTGTGGAGTCAAGTTGGTAATCACGCTACTCAAGAAGGTGTAAACATTAGAATGGATGTTGTCTCTGGAGTTGATGAAAATACTAAAAACTTAAATTTCACAGTTTCAGGAAATTACTTAGCTATTACAAACTTTATAACAGAACTTGAAAATGATTCATCATTACAATTTACAATTGATGAATTCTCAATGACACAAAATCAATGTACATTTGTAGTAAGAGATGTATTTATAAGAAACGAAACAACAATGACATCACAAAATAATACTACAACAAATACAAATGCTACAACGAACACTACAACAAATACTACAAATAACACAGCAAGTACAAACAGTGTTAATAATAATAACACAGTGGAGTAAAAGGAGTAAGTTATGGCAAAATCAATTTTTAAAGAAATACTAATTATATTATTAGTATGTGTTGCTATAGTATTGCTTATGGCAGTTATATTTTATAATTATATTCCAACAAATAAGGTAATACCAGCAAAAGTTACTGCTTATCAATTGCCACAAAATGTTGAAGAAATTATAAATGAGACAACAATAGACAGCTTCAATAGTTCGTCAATAAATTATACAATTGATAATTCTGACCTAACTAGATATGAGGCAGCACAAAGTTACAATCCGGGAAAGGCAGATCCATTTGCAGAGTATACAGAAGATGCACCAGCATCTACAGATGATGATGACTCTAATAGTGGGGCAAACTCAGAACCTGTTGATGAAAATGTAACTGATAATTACTACACATCTCAAGGTGTAGGTGGAGGAACTAAATAGTTCTAAAAATATTAATTTAGGTAATATTTATAAATTATATAAATATATACAAATTTTTACTAAGGAGGGAATTTAGATGTTTAAGAAAGAAAGAGGTATAACATTAATAGCATTAGTTGTTACAATTATTGTTCTATTAATACTAGCAGGTGTTGCAATTAGCTTAACTATTGGACAAAATGGTATATTCAATAGAGCACAAACAGCTGCTAATACATGGAGAAATTCTGAAACTAATGAATCACATGCTTTCAACGGCTTCTACAGTGAATATGATAGCGTATATAACAGATTTGCTCCAGATGATACAAACCCAGACGCTTCACACTAGAATTTCAAAACTAAAAATCTCTATTATTTTATATAATAGTACTAAATATGGAGGTTACCTAAATTATTCGTATTTAGGTAGCCTCTATTATACTAAATAAGAAGATAATACTTTTAATAAAAGTAAATCATCTTAGCTTATAAAAGGAAAATACAAATGAATGTAATTTTATATATAATAATATTTATAATGGGAAGTGTTTTCGGAAGTTTTTTAACACTTGCAACTTATAGAATACCTTTAAATGAGGATATAACTCATAAACATTCTTATTGCCCAAAATGTAATCATAAACTTAGTTTTTTAGATATGGTTCCAATTCTTAGTTATTTATTTATCGGAGGAAAATGTAGATATTGTAAGGCAAAAATTAGTCCACGATATTTTATCATAGAAATACTTTGTGGAATATCTTTTGTGCTACTTGCTATAATGCTTAGCGTTAATGTTTATATATTAAATATTAATACAATTTTAAATTTTATTTTGGGAGCTTTATATATAGTTTTCTTGTTCTTGATTGCAGGAATAGATAAAGAGCACCATTATATAGATAAACGAGTACTTGTATATGGAATAATTGTAATTTTCTTATATTTAATATATGAATTTATATATAATACTGTATTTAATATAAATAGAGTAATAATTTATTTTGTAATTATAATGATAGTATTAATTATAAATACGTTTGAAATAAAGAAAAAAGGAAAAGATAGTTATGCAATAAATATAATTCTTTTATGCATAATAATGGCATTATTTAATTATGAAACTATTACTATTATATCTATAGCTATGACTTTAATTATAGTAGCAATAAATAAAATAATAAATTCAATATCAAAGAAAAAAGAAAATGCGCAATTACCAATAGCTTTTTATCTATGTATATCAAATTGTATAGTAATGTTTTTAACAAATATAATATTGTCTATTAAATGATAAATTTTCATAGACTGATTAATAGTTAATTTATATAATATAAACATAGTGAAGAATGTGGAAAGGAATAATGATGAAAAACATTAGGACTAAACTTAATAAAGAAAATGGTGCTACAGCCTTAGATATAGCTACTGGAGCATTAATATTTATGCTATTTACATCAGTCATTTTTACACTGTATTTGCAAATATATAAACAATCCTCACTTATAAAAATACATCAAGATGCAATGGGATATATGATACAAATATGTGAAGATATAGATTTGCAAGATTATGAAGTTACGGAAGATTTAGAAACATACAAAAATCAAATAATAAGTCAAATTAATTTACCACAAAATAGATACACACTCACTTTACAACAAGAAAAATATATTGACTCACATCCAGATGCAAATGATATTGTTAAAAAAATTATTGTAAACATAAAATATACTTTTGATGATGAAGAAAGAGACATTGAAATAGCAAAAATTAAAGTTAAAGAGTAGACAAATACATTTTATTTCAAAACTATGAAAACATAGTGAGAAAGGATGAAGAATATGAAAGCAGAACGAGGCGTAACACTTATAATACTATCTATTTATGTTATTATCTTTAGCATAATTATTGCACTTTTAGCAAATTTAAGCAATTTTATATATGGCAACTTAGGTGGCATAAGTGATAGTAATATAGATTTAACAGAATTTAATAAATTTAATATGTATTTTATAGAAGATGTAAAAAACAATAAGCAAGTATTAGTACAAAATCTTGCAGATGACAATGATAGAGAATTTGTACAAATAGTTTTTGCTGATGGAGATGCTTACACATATACAATTGGAGATGATGCAATATATAAAAATAATCAAAAAATTGCAAGCGATATTTTAGACTTTAAAGCAGAAGGCTTTAGAAAAGATGATAAGATGTATGTAGAAATATCAGTAAGAATTGGAACAGATGATGAAACAAATTACACAAAAACAATCGATTATGTATTAAAATATTGGTGATTTGAAAGGAGATAAAAATGGCTACAAATCAAAGACAACCATTAGGTATTGAACTCGTAAAAAGAGGAATTGTAAAACAGGAGGATATTACAGAAGCTCTAGAATATCAAAAAACTCATCCAAAAGAAAAACTTGGAGATATTTTAGATGAATTAAGATTAGCAGATTCAAGACGTCTATTAAATGCAATGGGGGACGTATTTGGAGAAAAGGTAATTTATTTAACTGATTCAGATGTAAAAATAGATATAACAAGATATATATCTATGGATATTGCAATGGAAGCAAATGCAATACCTTTTGAAGTAGATAATGGAACAATAAAAGTTTGTTTTGCAGATATAAGTAACAAAGGACAAGTTGAAACAGTGAGATTACTAATGCTTAATAAAGGCTTAGTAATGGAAAGATATATTACTTTTAAATCTAATATAGAGAGAGTTTTAAGAGCACTTTCAACTGTTTCTACTGATTCAATAGATACTGATGCAACAGGAACAACTATTGTTGATAACATTATTAAATCTGCTATGTCAAAAAGAGCTAGTGATATACATGTTGAACCACTTGAAGATAGTGTTAGAGTAAGATACAGAATAGACGGAGAGCTTTATACTGTTGCTAATATAGATAAAGAAAAGCAATCACAAATAGTAGGTAGATTAAAAGCAATTTCAAATATGCATCAGGAAAAACAAGAGCCACAAGATGGAAGAATTATAATGTATCCTGATTATAATATTCGTGTATCTTCACAAAAAAATATACATGGAGAAAAATTCGTTTTAAGATTACTAAAAAAGGATACTGACATTAAGGGATTATTTGAACTTGGATATCCAGAAGATGAAAAACTTTTAAAAGAAGCTTTTGATAAAAGAAATAGTATTACAGTTATTGCAGCGCCTACTGGTGAAGGTAAAACAACAACACTTTATAGTGTTATAAATTACTTGGATAGGCCAGAGATTAATATAACAACAATAGAGGACCCAGTTGAAATACGTATACCGGGACTAAATCAAATTGAAATAGACAATAAAACTACATTTGCTGGTTCTCTTAGAACAGTATTAAGACAAGACCCAGATGTAATACTAGTTGGAGAAATTAGAGATGAAGAAACCGCAGAAATAGCAATGCAAGCAGGACAAACTGGTCACTACGTACTTTCTACTATACACACCATAAATGCTATAGAGGTTATATCTAGATTAAGAAAAATGAATGTTTCAAATTATGATATATCAAGCACTTTAGCAACATCTATTTCTCAAAGATTAATTAGAAAATTGTGCCCACATTGCAAAAGAGAAAGAGAGTTTACTGATGAAGAAAAGAAAATTATACAATTAATAGGACAAAGATATGGTGTAGAATTTGACCTATCAAATGCAAAAACATATGATGCTATTGGCTGTGATAAATGTAACCAAAGTGGATATTATGATAGAGTAGCGGTTTTTGAAACTCTTCTTGTAACAGATCCAATAAAAGAACTTATTGTTAAAGATGCATCTACAATTGAAATTCGAGAAGAGGCATACAAAGAAGGATATAAACCAATGATAGTAGAAGGCATTAAAAAGGTTCTAAATGGTACTACTACATTACGAGAACTTAATAGTAAATTACTATTCTATTAAAAAATGTTTATAGGTTATCAGTAAAACCTAAATATAATGAGTGAGGATAAAAAAATATGGATGTAAATGCAATTTTATCAGAAGCAAAAAAGTTAGGTGCTTCAGATGTTCATTTTATACCAGGTATAAAACCTAAATTAAGAGTGAATAGAGATTTAATAGAACTTGAACAATATGAAGTAATTAATAAAGATGATATATTAGAAGTTTATGATTACTTTTTAAAAGGAAATGTTGATAAAGATGCTTATTTTAGAGAGCATAAAGTTCTTGATACATCAGCAGAATTTGAAGACATACGTTTAAGAGTTAATATAGCATATTCAGATGGACTTCCTGTTATAACAACAAGACTTATTAGAAATGAACTTCCAACATATGAAGAACTTGGTGTACCAGATATAGTAAGAAGAATGACTAATCAAACACAAGGATTAATACTTGTTACTGGTAAAACAAACTCTGGTAAATCAACAACACTTAATGCTTTAATAAATTATATAAATGATAATGAAAATAAAAAAATTCTTACACTAGAAAGCCCAGTTGAATACAAGCATAAATGCAAAAAATCAATAATAGTACAAAAAGAAGTTGGCGTTGGTGGAGACGTGCCAGCATATAGTATAGGTACAAAGAACTCTTTAAGAGAGGACTGCGATATACTAGTTATAGGAGAGATAAGAGATAAAGAAACAATGGAAGCTGCTATTGAAACAGCAGAATCAGGACATTTAGTTATAGGTACACTTCATACAAAATCTTGTGCAGAAACTGTAGATAGAATGATAAACTTCTACGAAGTTGGAGATCAATCACAAGTTAAGTACTTAATAGCATCTTTATTAAAATTAGTTATTTCTCAAAGATTAATTAAAAATAAAAGGGGAACACTATCATTAGTACCAGAAGTAATGGTAGTAGACAATATAGTATCTGGACTAATAAGAAAAGATAAATTGACCACATCAGAAATAGAAGATGCTATTCAAAGTGGTTCAGCAAATGGAAGTATTGGTTTGATAAATTCTCTTGCAAAATTATTTACAGATGATATAATTACACTAGATCAAGCAAAAGCACAAGTTGAAGAGAAAAATATTGAAGTATTAAATAGAACAATAATGCAAATGAAGCTAAAGAAAGAAGAAGGGGAAGGACAAAATCAAAACTCTTATAATCAATAAATTAAATTGTAAGTAACAAAAGACTAAAAAAATAAAAAAAGGAGGACTAATTTATGCCAGAGTATGTATACAAAGCAGTTGATGAAAATGGCGTAGTTGTAAGAAATAGGGTACAGGACAAAAGCAAGCAAAACCTTATCAAAAAACTTAAAATCAATGGACTTATGCCAATTAACGTTACTCAAGTAAGTTTTGGCAAATACAAAAAAGGTGGACTAAAAAGAAATATAACTAATATAGATGAGATAATGCAACTTGCCAATTCTGCAAGTGTAGCTCCTAAAAAAGAAACTAGAAAATTTTCAACTATTGAAAAATTAAATATGTCATTATCTAAAACACAAAGGGTAACAAGTAGAGATTTAGTAATATTTACACAAAATTTGTACTTGCTTAAAAAAGCTGGTTTTAACAATGTACACGCATTAGAAACAATAATACAATCTACAGAAAACCCAACTCTAAAAGGAATTCTAGAAGATATATTAGCCGGTGTTGAATCAGGAGACTATATGTATACAACAATGGAATACTACTCTGACATATTTCCTTATATATACATTAACTTAGTAAAAGTTGGAGAATTATCTGGTTCCTTGGAAGAATCTTTGAGACAGGCAGTTGAATATCTAGATTCATCTAATGAATTAACTAAAAAGCTAAAGAAAATATTAATACCAAATATAGCACAATTTGTTATACTTTTAGCAATATTATTCTTTGGAAGTATGTATGTTGTACCAATTATTCAAGATATATTTGCAGAAGTTGGAACAACAGACCAATTACCATCTTATACAATAGCGTTCTCGAACTTCTTAACTGCTGTACAGCAAAACTGGTTTATACCAACAGCTATTATAGCAGCAATTATAGTTGGTATAGTTTTATATACTAGAACACCTAGAGGAAGATATCAATGGGATTATTTTAAATATAGAATGCCTGTATTTGGACAATTAATATTTGCTATAGACTTTTCAAGGTTAACAAAAGCTATGATGTTAAACCTTAGAAATGGTATGAGAATACAAGAGGCATTAGAAGTAAGTAAAAACGTTGTAAAAAACTTGGTAATGCTTTCGATTATAGAAACAGCTATAAACAATATTATTGTTGGTGATTCTTGGGTAGAACCTTTTGAAAAATCAGGTTTAGCGGAACCTATGATAACAGAAATGCTTAAAATAGGTATGCAAACAGACTTACCAGCAATGATGGAAAAATTGGTTGAATATATGGATATGGATATTGACCAAATTATTGATAGAATAGTTAAGATTTTACCACAAATACTATATTCAATTATTGGTGTTGTTATAATCTTGATTACAATTGTTGTACTTGTACCTTGTATTCAAGTTTACATGGCTAACTTCTTATTCTCAGCAGCTGGATTCTAAGAGGAGATGTCAAAAAGGAACGTGTCAATATGTCAATAGGGACGCTCCTTTTTGACATAATTTACAATGTCAATAGGGACGCTCCTTTTTGACATAATTTACAATAGATATTATCAGAAAAGCTTCAATATATGTTCTAGAACATTTCAGCGAACGAGAGCAGTCACAGCATTAGAGACTTGTGATATGGGTTATCTGTGAAGTGGAGCGGGCAAGCTGGAGCGAGGTATGAAATGCCGAAGCGACCCGAAGAGTAGAAATGTGAAAGAATGTATGTTGAAGCTTTTTTAAAAAATAAATTATTATGTCAAAAAGGAGCGCCCTCATTGACACAAAAAAGGAGCATTTTATGAAAATTGGAATTGATATTGGAGGAAGCCATGTTGCTACTGGATTAGTGGACAAAAATGGTAGTCTTATTTCAAAAGAAAGTAGAGATATAAATATAAGTAATATTAATGATGAAAAAAGAGTCGAAAGTTTACTTTTAGAAATCATAGAAAATGAAATTTCAGTTTTGTTGGACAGAAATGACCTATCAAATGGTGACATATCTAAAATAGGTGTTGCTGTGCCGGGAAGCCCTAAAAATGGGAAAATTCGTAATTTAGTAAATTTACATATAAAAGAGTTTGACTTGAGTGAAAAGTTAAAGGATAAATATAAAGTAAATGTAAAAATAAAAAATGATGGAAAATGTGCAGGTTTAGCAGAAAAACAATATGGTTCTTTAAAACAATATGATGATTGTGTATTTTTATGCATAGGCACAGGAGTAGGTAGTAGTGTGTTTTTAGATGGAGAATTGTTAGAACCAAAGCAAAATCCGGGTTTTGAATTTGGCCATATGATAATAGAAAAAAATGGCAAAAAGTGTAACTGTGGAAAGAATGGATGCTTTGAAACTTATGCTTCAATGAAAAGATTTAAAGCCGAGTCAATACGAACTTTTAATATGGAAGAAACGACTGAAGCTGAAGAGGTACAAAAATTTATTAGAGATAATATAAATAAAAAAAATGTAAATGAGTTTGTTGATGAATACTTAAGTAATGTAAGCATAGGTTTAGCAAATATAATTAATCTATTTGAACCTGAAGCAATAAGTTTTGGTGGTAGTTTTTCATATTATTGTGATATATTTTTACCGATATTAAAAGAAAAACTAGATAAACTAAAATTTAATAAGGATACAAAAACAGAGTTAGTTACGGCTAAATTAAAAAATGATGCTGGAATAATAGGGGCAACTGAAATATAGCCCCTATTTTTCATCTTCAGAATTTACATTTTCGGGTATAATAATATTTTGCTTTTGATTTTCTTCAGGCTTTTCCATAATTAAGTTATCTCTTACATTAGAAATATTTAAATCCTTGGAATTACCTTTAACAATTTCAATTTTCTTTGGTTTACGTTCTTCTTGATTATTTTCTTCTACCATATTGTACCACCTCATGTATTAATTTTTTTATTTAAAATAAAATTATTTATCTTCTATAAAGAATATATCATAAAAAAATGAAGATATCAAGGGCTTTTGTGTCAGTGTGGCGTGTCAAAAAGGGACGTCCCCATTGACATAAAAAAATGAAGATATCAAGGGCTTTTGTGTCAATGGGGCGTGTCAAAAAGGGACGTCCCCATTGACACACATTGGCACAGCCTCATAGTTAAAAGTTATTCAGATTTTTTAAATTTTTCTACTATAGGATTTAACAAATCTTGAACATCAATATTAAGGACAACTGCAATCGCACAAATTTCGTAATCTCTAATAGTTCTTTGATTATTTTCCATTCTATGCAAGCTTGTTACAGGAATATTTACGTTGTGTAGTAAAAGTTGATTAGAAAGAGTTTCTAAAGATATGCCTTTTTCTTTGCGCTTTTCTCTTATAATTGGACCAATTAAGTTAAGATTGTCCTCATATTTTCCACAATTATTCATAAAATATCCTTTCTACTAAATAAAAGAAAATATGTATTAGACAAAATATTACATATATGTAAATTAATTCTAATGTAAAAACATTATATAAATAATTCATAAAAATAATATTACCACCAGTGTGAAAAAATAAGGAAAATTTATTCCTTGCAAACGTGCATAATTAATGATATAATATGACCATTACTAATGTGAAAACACGCATAGTTTAAAAGTTTTACAAAAATATTTATTTGAGGAATAAAATGGAAAAGGAAAAATTAAAAGGAGTAATTGAAGCTATTTTATTTGCATCTGGAAGAGTTGTAAAAATAAGAGAACTTATGTCTCTATTAGAAGTTAATTCAGATGAAATAATTTCTAGCATAGCGGAGTTAGAGCAAGAGTATTCTTTAGTAGGTAGAGGACTTGAAATAGTACGTGTAGAAGATGGATATCAACTGGCTTCAAAAAAAGAATATCACGAATATATATATCCAATGATAAGCAAAGGAGCAAAGCCTACACTTTCGCAGGCTTCACTTGAAGTGCTTAGCATAATTGCATATAATAGCAGAGCAACTAAGGTAGATGTTGATACAATTAGAGGAGTTGATTCATCAGCTTCTATTTATAGACTTTTAGAATATAATTTAATTGAACAAGCTGGTAAGGCAGATTTGCCTGGTAAACCAATGACTTATAGAGTAACAGATGAATTCTTAAAAATGTTTGGACTAAAAAGTATTAAAGACTTACCAGAATTGCCAAAATATAAGCTTGATAGCAATAGGCAAATTGTTATTGATGAGTTAGAAAAAGAAGAAAATATTGACGAAAATACTGATAAGAGCAAAGAAAATAATTATAAAGTAAATGAAAATAATAATTCAAAAAAAGATGAGGAGGCTCCAGAACCCCAAGAGGGTAACGATACCAAGTAATTTAAAAATTTAAGCTAATTAATTATGAAACTTAAGGTATTTAATAGGAAAACATAAGGTTTACTATTTAATAAATAATTATTGAAACAAAAATAAAAGAAAGGCATGATTTAATTTAGTAATAAAAATATTTTTTGTGCTAAAAATGCCTGAAAAATGCAATTAAATCATGAATGGTGAAATTATGAAATTATCAGAAGCCGGTCTTGGCACAATGAGAGTAAATAAATTAGATGAAATGTATCCAGCACAAGATATGCTACTTCAATCAGGACAATTGGTTCAATATGGTACAGGTATATTTGGATATGGTAATACTACAATGCTTGTAAAAAGAAATGTAGAAAGAATAATAGGAGAATGTTTAAATGAAGTAGGTTGTATCGAAATACAACTTCCAACACTTCAACCAGATACTATTTGGAAAAAATCAGGTAGATGGGACACATATGTAAATGATGGTACAATGTTAGTTGTAAACTCAGATAGAGGAGACTTATGCTTAGCTCCAACAGCTGAGGAAGCTTGCATAGAATTTATGGCAGAAAAATTAAAATCATACAAACATATGCCTGCTACAGTTTACCAAATAGGTGAAAAGTACAGAAATGAAATTAGAACAAGGGGATACTTACTAAGAGGTAGGTCATTCCTAATGATGGATGCATATAGCTTTGATACAGATTTAAAAGGACTAGAAGAATCATATAGAAAAGTAAGAGAGGCATATATTCAAATAGGAAAAAAACTTGGTATTGAGCTACTTCCAGTTATTGCAGATAATGGCGCTATGGGTGGAAAAAAGAGTGAAGAATTTATGTTTATGTCACCAATTGGAGAAGACACAATATTGTATGATGAAACTAGAAAAATAGCTTTAAATACAGAAGTTCTTGAAAAAGAGAATTATGAGGAATATCTAAAAGAAGAATATGGAATAGAAGATATATCTAATTTAAAAACAACAAAAGCTATTGAAGTAGGTCACATATTCCAATTAGGCACAAAATATTCAGATTCAATGAATATAGGATTTATAGACAAAGACAATACTCAAAAGCCATACTATATGGGTTGCTATGGAATAGGAGTAAGTAGATTAGTTGCTGCTATTTATGAAAATTCAGTTATAAAAGATGAAAATGGCACAGTTACAGGTATATCTTTGCCTAAACAAATTGCTCCATACACTATTCAAATAATACCTAAACTAGATAATGAAGAAAAGGTAAAAGAAGCGAAAGAACTTTATGATAGCTTTGCGGGA
This sequence comes from uncultured Clostridium sp., assembly GCA_946497585.1. Classification (GTDB taxonomy): domain Bacteria; phylum Bacillota; class Clostridia; order TANB77; family CAG-508; genus CAG-793. Next base: position 1,694 of record CAMMLF010000024.1, on the reverse strand, counting down.
AAAGCAATTTTAGATGATAGAGAAAATATGTCAATGGGAGCAAAAATAAAAGACTCTAAAATACTTGGAACTCCATATATGGTTATACTTGGGGATAAAGTAGAAAATGGAAAAGCAGAAGTTGAGAATACCAAAACAGGTGAAAAAGAAATAATGGTAATAAGCAAAATTAAGGAAAAATTATTAAAATAAAATTTTACATTGGGGACGGTCCTTTTCGTAAAATATTTTACGTTTTGCTCCGCCCCAAAAGTAAAAAAATAAATATTAAAAGCTGCAATATACATTCTCTCCCATTTCTACTCTTCGGGTCGCTTCGGCATTTCATACCTCGCTCTAGCTTGCACGCTACACTTCGCCTTTATATGAGAAGAAAGTTCATGGCGACCTCGAGCAAGTCTCGAGGATAGCGAGGCTCCGTTCGCTGAAATGTCAAGAAGTATATTGCAGCTTTTATATTTGTATCTTCCTGTGCATAATTTCGCTTTTGATAAATTTTTTAATTTTCTTTTTTAGTTAGCAAACCTATTAGTTGTGGGTACAAGTTGGTAGCATTTTTCTTCCAATTATCAACAATATTTTGCGCTTGTTCCCTAGAATAAGCAAAAGTTTTTATTTCAAAAATGACTTCATTATCTTCAACTATTTTACAGATAACTTCATACTCATTTTCGCTTTTAGGTGTGTACTCAGAAACTATGGATTGAGCGTTTTCAAACATTTCTATATTACTTTTTAAATTAGTATCAACTCTTAACTTTATAATTCCCGGTAAAATATCCAGCGTTAGGTCTAGAGTATTTTTACCTGCTTCTGTAAGTTCATATACATCTTGAGTTTCTTTTGTATAGCATACAACATATTTAACTTCAATTAAATCTAATAAAAATTGCTGAAAGTAGAAGTAGTTCAAATCAATAGCTGAATTAACAATGCTATACAATGCATCATTTGTAATTGGCTTTTTAACAGTATCTAATACATATAAAATTAAAACTTTGTTTTCTGCCAATGTTTCACTATCAGATGTAATTTTCACTTAATTTCAACTCCTTGTATAATTTTTTCGAATATATTATAGCATAAAAGTTGATGAAGTTCAACAGGCAAACTTAATTACGGGTTTGTCGAAATTTGTCAGATTTTGTCGAAAAGTTTTTGGAAAAAATTACTATAGAACTCTTGACATATTATGGAAGATAATGTAATATATAGTCATACAACCTTTCTAAATATTTTATTATATCAAGTTGTGATGCATAAATTATAAAAGCTCAATTTAATCTACAAAAGACAAACCCCTCTTAATTTACAAAAGAAATATATTTGAATATAAATTATTCAAATAAGCAAAGAATCACTTAAGTTATTAATCTTGTAGAGGAAACTAATTTTGATTACCCCTAATCATAATTTAATTTTTTAATGTAATTAATCATTTTTTATAGTTTGACAAAACTATATTGTGTAATCTTTAATTTATATTCGAAAAAATTTTCCTAAAGATTTTCCAAGTAATATAAAAAATAATTAGTGCCCCCAAAAGCTAATGTATTTATATTGTTTCCTCTACAAATCCTTTTTATTATATCATTTTTTCTACTAGTTTTAGTATTAAAACTAGTAGAAGAAATTTTAGAAAAAGGTTAATTGTAAAACTAAATTCCAGCACGAAATCCAAGACTAAATTCAGG
>CAMMLF010000023.1 GCA_946497585.1 uncultured Clostridium sp. | reverse complement strand
ATTTTTATTGAAAAATAGCATAATTTATAACTTTTGGATTTCTCCAAATTCTCTTAAATTCCCTTAAAAAAGGGCAAAAAATGGTCGAGGTGACAGGGATCGAACCTGCGACCTCATGGTCCCAAACCACGCGCTCTACCAACTGAGCCACACCTCGATAGGCTAAGTAAAGCAAGTTATCTTGTTATGGTGAGCCAGGAGGGATTCGAACCCCCGACCCACGGCTTAGAAGGCCGTTGCTCTATCCAACTGAGCTACTGACCCAATTGGATAACACACTCTACTTAGAACACTAATTATCATAGCACAAAGCAGTACTGTTTGTCAAGCAAAAGATAAAAAAATATTACAAAAATGAAATAAAAAAATTAAATAAATATATTGCAATTAAAAAAAGTTATTTGTATAATATAAGTATTAAAATTATAACTAAAGACAATAATAGAAATATAGTTATAAGACAAATGAAATTATTAAAAAGGAGGATACTATGAAGAAGAAGGAAAAAAAGAGAATACTAATTTTGGTAGTAATAGCAATTATAGTCATTGTAGCTTTATTAATAGTAAGAGCTGTTTTAAATAATAATGAGAACAATAATACACAAACTCCATCTAGCTCGAGTTCTGAAGCAGGTAGCGAGTATACAGCATTATACTCAGATGGAAGTAAATTAAACGTAAGTTCAAAACTAAAAGAGAATAAAAATTATCAAAATGTGACTATATCTAATATTCAATTAACAACAGTAAACGGCTTAAACAGATTACTTGCTAATGTTACAAACAATAGCAATTCTAGCACAGATGCTCAAGATGTATCTCTAGTTTTCGTAGATAGCCAAGGAAATACTATTGCAACTATTCCTGGTGTAATACCAGCAATGAATGCCGGAGAAACAGCACAATTAAATGCTTCTACAACAAAAGATATAATTAATGCATATGATTTTAGAATAGAATAGATTATTTTATATAAACTAATTTAACCCCTATTTCAATTAGGTTTGGAATAGGGATTTATTTATTTTTAATAGGAAACCACGGGAATCCAATCCCGTGGTTATTTATTAAGCTTATATTAAATCAATCTAATTTCCTCTTGCTATAATTTGATTATGAGGACTATATCTATCTTTAGAAAGTAATGTACGAGAAACTTCTTTACCATTTAATTTTAATATTTTGTATGCTACCGATGTTGCACCATTTGAACCAGATTGAACTACTCTTGTTTGACCTTTGGCCAGTGATGAATCTGTTGTATAAACTGTAGAATAAGGAACTGTACCAGTTCTATAAGATACAAGCTCTACTTCATATTCTACGTCTTCTTTTAATCCATATACACTAATTGTCAATCTTTTATTTGAAGTTGTTGCAACTATTTTTACAGGGTAGCTTCTGCTATTTTTAAATTTAAAATCAGGTGCTCCCCAAGAAACAGTAGCATCTAATCCTATTGGAACATATCCAACTGTAAATGTATGATTTACTCTATTAGTTATTTCTAAATTAGCTCTAAGTACACTATTGTAAAGTGTGCTAGATACTTGGCAAATACCACCGCCATAATCTGTTGTAACTTGACCATTTGAATATACAGTAGCTGTCTTGAAACCAGCTGCAGCTGTACGTTTTCCAACAGTTCCGTTAAATGAAAATTCTTCGCCCGGCATTAAAACGGTTCCGTTTATTTTTGATGCGGCCAAAGCAATGTTAGTTGAACGATTTGCATTACTTGATGCATAACTTGTAGAGTATGTTGCAAGCAAATCTGGGAAAGCTTCTCTACCAATTTCGTTTGTTGTAACATCTGGATACAATGTTTTTAAAGGTATTGTATAGGTGTCTTGTGGTGTAGAAACCATTTGCTTTGCTTCATCTATAGATATATCAAAATCTAAACCATTAGAAGAAGGATAAACAGCATATGGGTCGGTTGTGTAATATGCATCAGTTGCTTCTTTGTAAATTTCACTATGTATTTTGTCAATATCTATGCCATCAGGTTGAACTTCTTCTACAGGAACTTCTATAGAGTCTGTGTTATAATCAACTGATGTAAGTTTATCTACAATTGAATTCCTTAGTTCTTCGGATTTAATAACATTTCCAGCTTTGCCAGATGTTATTATTAAATTATTACCATCAATAGTGTATGAAGATTGTTTAAGACCATCTTCAAAATTGGTATTCATTTGTGATACAACTGAGTCATATAAATCAGTACTATATGAAAAATCGACATTTATATCTACCTTATTAATTAAAGTGTTTAATATATCAAAATTGTTTTCAAAAATATTGCCATTTCTACCACAAGAATATGCTTCATTTACAGCTTTAGTTATGTCATAACTACATTCAAGCTGACTTGGAAGAACATTGTAAAGTGTACCATTATGGCTAAATACCAAATTAGTTTCTAATCTTGAATTTAAGTTTTCAGACACTTTTGTATTTGCCTCTTCTTGTGTAAGGCCAGAAACATCAATACCAAGAATAGATATGCCAGATATTATTTTGTCACTATTAACATTAAGAAGTGCAAAAATTGTGGATAATATTCCTAAAATAAGAAGAAATACCAAAATGCAAATAGTTATTACAATTCCTTTTGTATGTTTTTTCTTTGGTACTTTTTCAAAGGTAGTATTACTATTATTTTCAATTATTTGCTTAGCCTCTTCAAAAACCTCTTCGGTATCTGTAGAAGAGGTGTCCGAATTATAAAGAATTGCATTCATAATAAAGTCTAACCCTTTCTAGAATTCATGCGCATATTTTAACACAAAGCAAATTTAGAGTCAAAAAATGCTTTGCTTTAAAAGTATATTACTATAATATATTAAACAATAAATAAAATTATTTGTAAATATTAAATGAATAAATATTCAAAATAAAATTTTTACAATCATAAAAATGAAACTTCAACAGTAGGGGATACAAAAACGTATACAAGTAGCAACTATAGATACTATCCAAACATATATGCACAAGAAAACGGCTCAGGCATAGATTTGGCAACAACAAATGATCCAAATTCAGAGGTAAAAACAGACGGAATAGGACAAAGTGATAGTTACTATAGTGAACCAACCACAGAAACATATACACAAGCAAGCTCATCATTAACAGTAACGCAAACATATTACTCTGGATCGATGAGCAGTAGCTATTACAAAAACAGCACGTTCTACAATTTGGTACATTCTGGAAACAGATATTTGCTTGCGTCGCGCTATGTTCGCTCTTACTCTAACCTTGCGTACTTCGGGCTTCGCTATGTAAGCAGCAGCAACTTCGGCGGTAACGTCTTGTTCTACTCGAGCACTTACACGCTCAACAGCAACGGTCGTTTGCGCCCCGTAGTTTCTCTAGGATCTAATATCCGACTAAGCTCAGGAGATGGAAGTAGCTCTAGCCCATATCAAATAGCGGACTAGTGGGAAATAGAGTAAAAAAAGCGGCTTGTAAGGCCTTAGGTCTTACAGCCTTTCGGATATATTTTTTCATTGTCACTGAAATTGTCTCGGCCAATTATAAAAATTTGAATTTTCCCTTTATTTTTTGACATACTATTGATATAATGTTAGCAAATAGATGTTAAAAAGGAGGAGCGTATGAACGATTTACTAAAAAACAAAAAATCAGGTTGGGAAGAAGTGAGCGAAGAAGAGAAAAATGCCATATTTACTTTTTCTGAAGAATATATGAAATTTTTAAACAGTGCCAAAACAGAAAGAGAAATTATAAGAGAGACAGAAGTATTGGCTAGACAAAATGGATTTAAAAGCCTTGATGAATACTCAGAACTTTATCCTGGAGATAAAGTTTACTTCATTAATAGAGGCAAAAACATATATTTAGCTGTAATAGGTACAGAATCTATGGAAGCGGGAATTAACATAGTTGGAGCACACGCAGATTCACCAAGACTAGATTTAAAACCAAATCCACTTTACCAAGAAGGTAATTTAGCATATTTAAAAACTCACTATTATGGTGGAATAAAAAAATATCAATGGACAACAATTCCACTTGCAATTCATGGAGTTATTATTAAAGAAAATGGGGAAAAACTTTATGTATCACTTGGTGAAAATGATGATGAGCCAGTATTTACAATAACAGACCTTTTACCACATTTAGCAAAAGAGCAACAACAAAAGAAATTATCTGAAGCTATTAATGCTGAAAAACTTTCTATACTAGTTGGTAGCATACCAGATACATCAGAAGAAAAAGAACAAGTAAAAAGCAACATATTAAAATTATTAAATAAAAAATATGGAATAAATGAAGAAGATTTTATTAGTTCAGAATTAGAAGTTGTGCCAGCTTTTAAGTGCAGAACATTAGGATTTGATGAAAGTTTAATTGCAGGATATGGTCAAGATGATAAAGTATGTGTTTATACATCATTAAGAGCTATATTAAATGTAGAAAAACCAAGAAGAACTGCAGTTTGCTTATTCTCAGACAAAGAAGAAATAGGCAGTATGGGTAATACAGGTATGGAATCACACGTATTTGATACATTTATAGCAGAACTATTAAACAAAACAAGAATTAATAGACCAAATCTATTAGACAAAGTATTTTGTAATTCAAAAATGCTTTCAGCAGATGTTGACGCAGGTGCTGACCCATTATATATCTCAGTATCAGATACAAATAATGCAGGATACTTAGGTAAAGGAATTAGCTTAAACAAATACACAGGTTCAGGCGGAAAATATAATTCATCTGACGCAAATGCAGAATATGTTGCAGAAATAAGAAGATTATTTAACGCTAATAAAATAAAATTCCAAGTAGCTGAACTTGGAAAAACAGACATTGGCGGTGGCGGAACAATCGCATACATTTTAGCTAATAAAGGAGTTGATGTTATAGACTGTGGAGTTCCAGTACTTTCAATGCACGCACCATACGAGGTAACTTGCAAATATGACGTTTACATGGCATTTAAAGCATATGAAGCTTTCTTTAAAATGTAAATTTTATGTGAAAGTATTGAATTGCTTGCACTATAATGATATATTAAAGAAAAACAAAGGATTTGCTTAAAATAGGCAAATCCTTTAAAAAGATAAGTGAAAAAGCTTCAAAATATATTGAACAATATAGGAGCTTTTTAGAAAGCATATTGCTGAAAAGTAGATCTTGAAGGAGGAAAAAACAGTGATTGAGGTAAAACACGTCACAAAAAAGTATGGTAATTTTACAGCTGTTGATGATATTAATTTTACCATAAAAAACGATGAGATTGTTGGGTTTTTAGGCCCTAATGGCGCAGGCAAAAGCACTACAATGAATATGATAACAGGTTACATAGAGCCTACAAGTGGCAAAATAATTGTAAATGATTATGACATATCTAAAGACCCAAAAAAAGTCAAAAGACAAATAGGTTATATGCCAGAAAGTACACCACTTTATAATGATTTGACTGTACGTGAATTTGTAAATTATATGGCAGATTTAAAATATGTTAAGAGAAAGGAAAAGAAAGAAAAAGTTGACAAAGTTTTAAAAGATGTTGGGCTTACAGATGTTCAAAAAAAGCTAATAAGAAATCTATCTCGAGGATATAAGCAAAGAGTAAGTATGGCAGGAGCACTAATAGGAGACCCTAAAGTTCTTATATTAGATGAGCCAACTGTTGGACTTGACCCAAAACAAATAACTGAAATAAGAGATTTAATTAGAAAACTTGGAAAAAATCACACAGTTATATTAAGTTCGCATATTTTATCAGAAGTAAGTCAAATATGTGAAAAAGTTATAATTATAAACAAAGGAAAAGTGTTGGCAGTAGATACACCAAGTAATTTGGAAGAAAAATTTGAAGAAGAAAATAGAATTTTTGTTACAGTAGAAGATGAAAAAAATAAAATAGAAAAAGTCGCTAAAAAAATTAAAAACTTAAAATCTATAGAATTTATAAAAGATAAAAACGATGGAACAAAGCAATATGAGTTAATAGCAGACAAATCTACTGACTTAAGAAAGGAAATATTTAATTTGTTCCCTAAAAATGACATTAATATATTAGAACTAAAAAAATCAGAAATAACACTAGAAGATGCCTTCTTAAAGCTAATTAGCCAAAAAGAAAATGAGGCAGAGGAAAAGAAAAAGAAGGAAGAAGAGAAAAAGGCAAAAAGGGAAGAAGAGTTAAGCAAAATGTCTAAGAAAGACAGAAAAGAAGCAATAAAACAAGATAAAAAAGATTTAAGACAAAAAGAAAAAGAAGAATTTAATAAACAATGGGAAGAAAATAAAAAAAGAGAAAAGGAAGAAAAAGAAAGAGTTAAAGAAGTTAAAAATAAAATTAAAGAAGAAAAAACAGCAGAAAAAGTGCAAAATAAAACTGAGAAAGCAGAAAAGAAAGTGGAAAAAGCAAAACAAAATTTAGAAAAAGTAAAAACAGATACACAAAAGAAAAGTGCTAAAGAAAATAAAATAAAAGAAAAAGTAATGCAAAATAATAAAAATAGTAATAAAAAGAAAAAATCAAAAAAAGGAGGTAAAAACTAATGTGGGCAATTATTAAAAAAGAATTTAAATCATATTTTTTATCTCCAATTGGGTACATATATATTGGCGTGTTTTTGCTAACCTGTAGCATATTCTTTTACTTAGATGTATTTACATATTTAAGTACAGATTTTCCATATATGTTTGGCTCAGCAGTAACAATACTAACATTTATAGTACCTTTAGTTACAATGAGAATGTTTTCAGAAGAAAGAAAAAATGGAACTGAGCAATTATTATTAACATCACCTAGAAGCATAACACAAATAGTACTTGGCAAATTTGTTGCAGCAGCACTAGTTGTAGTAGTTTCAGTACTACTAACATTAATATACTTTGGAATACTTAGCTATTTTGGAGAACCACAACTAGGTAAAACACTAGTTGCAATATTAGGTTTTGCTCTATTAGCCATAGCCTATGTTTCATTTGGTATGTTTGCATCAAGCTTAACAGAAAATCAAGTAATATCAGCAGTAATAACTATAGCAGTATTTATTTTACTATGGTTTTTGCCAAGCTTTAGTACTATTTTTACTAATTTCTCATTAATGGAGGCTTTTTATGAGTCATTCTATTTAGGGACTATATCAATTAAAAATTTAGTATTATTAGTATCATTCTCTGCTTTATTTGTGGTATTGACTATCATAGTATTGCAAAGAAGAAAAAGTGTAAAATAAAAACGTTGCAATTCATACAAAAAACATAAATTTCTTTTGAAAGGATTGAATATAAGTAATGAGAAAATTTATAGAGATTATCAAGAAAAAATGGATAAGAGATAGTTTACTTACAGCTACACTTGTTCTAATTCTAATAGCAATATTTATATTAGTAAATTTACTATTTATGAATTTAGATATCGCACCTTGGGACTTTACTGAGCAAGGGCTATATACATTATCAGATGAATCAAAAGAACAAATAGCAAATGTTGAGCAAAATGTAACTATGTATTTTTTCGGGTATGATGAAGGAAGTACAGCAGTAACACTTGCAAAGCAATATCATGATGCAAATGATAAAATAACTATTCAAATAATTAATACATCTGAAAGACCTGACCTAGCAGCACAATATAATGTTAGTACAAGTAGCCAATTAGTTGCAGTTCAAGCAACAGAAAGATATAAAATAATTGACGCAAGTGAAATGTATACATATGATAGTTCAACATATCAATACATTGATGTTACTGAACAAAAATTAACTAACGCAATACTTGATGTTACAATAGCTCAAAAACCACAAATATATTTCTTAACAGGGCATGGGGAATATGGAATTAGTTCATCATCAGCAATGGGAACACTTGCTACATATATTGAAAATGATGTAAATGATGTAAACACATTAGATTTACTTACATCAGATATGCCAGAAACTTGTGATGTATTAGTAATAGCAAATCCAACAAGTGATTTTACAAACTTAGAAACAGAAAAAATACAAAATTATATAAACGCTGGTGGAAAAATAGTTTGGATGCAAGATCCATATATGTTTAATGCAGGATGGACAGAAAGCACAACTTATCCTAACATAACAAAAATACTATCTCAATTTGGTATAAGTTTTTCAAGTGGTGTTGTATGTGAACAAGGAACAGACCACATGATTGCAGGAACGCCAGACTTAATTGTACCAGAAATGACATATAATCAAATAGTACAAGATTTATATACAGATGGCATGGTAGCATTACTAGACTCAGGAAGAATAAATACAGTATCAGATGAAGAATTAGAAGAATTAGGAGTTACAGCAAGCCCATTCTTACAATCAACAGAAACCTCTTTTTACAGAGCAGATATAAATTCAGATATTTCACAAAAATTAGATAGTGATGAAGATGGACCATTTGTATTAGCAGAAATATTAACAAAGAAAATCGATGATGATACAGAGTCAACACTTGTTGCATATTCAAATGCTTTATTTGCAACAAACTATACAGTACAAATATCGGGAAGTATTGGTACACCTATTTCAATAAGACAAAATAAAGACATTATACTTAATACAATAGCATATCTTTCAGATAGAGAAGATACCATTAGAATAAGAAAAGATACAGGATTAGTATCATTTGATGCTATAACAGAACAAGAAAATAGGGTTGTACTTTGGATAATATTCGCAATTCCTGTAATTATAATTGTAGCAGGTATAGTGGTTGCAATTGTAAGGAAAAGAAAAAAATAAAAATTCCTTTACAAAGAAATTTATTTATTATAGAATATTAAAGAAAAAAGAAATTATAAAATTCTATTCTTGTGTGCTATTGAAGCAAAGCGAGAAAGGAACGATAATGAAGAAAAAAATAATCTTAATAATAGGTATAATTGTAGCAATTGCAGTCATTACAGTTATTTCTTTGTATATTGCAAATGAAGATGTTAGAGATTGGATGGACGAATATATATTTAGAAAAAATATCATAGACGAAAATTTACCAACAATTTCAATAGAAAATGAAAATGCAAGCATATATGCTTATGATAACCATATAGTAATATTACAAAATAATGAACTTACAATATATAATTCATCTGGAAAAGAGGAAACTACAATTAATGTACAGGTAAATAATCCAATATTTGATTCTTGTGGAAGATATTTGCTTTTAGCAGATAAAGGTAGCCAAAATGTTTATTTAATATACAATACAAGTTTACAGTGGCAAAAGAACATGGAAGGAAATGTATCATATATGACAGTAAACAAAAATGGTGCAGTAGGAGTTGTTTTAACAGGTACAACCTACAAGTCTGTAATTGTAATGTATGGAATAACTGGAAATGAAGAATTTAGAACATATTTATCATCAACAGTAGCTACTAGCTTAGCAATATCAGAAAATAGTGAATATTTAAGCTTTGCAGAATCAAATACATCTGGAACAGTTATATCATCAACTGTTAAAACAATATCAGTTGAAAAAGCTAAAAGTACGCCAACAGAAGCCATTATATATACATATAATCAAGAAAATAACAACTTAATAATAGATATAGAATATAATGGAAATGATTTAATTTGCCAATATGATAATTCTGTATATAGACTTAATGAAGGCAATTCAGAAAAAATTATAGATGTAGACCAAAACACATTATTTCTAGACATAGAAACATCAAATTATATTAGCAAAATACAAGAAAATCAATCAGGAATACTTAGTAGTGAATATGAAGTAAAAGTAATAAATGAAAAAAATTCTAGTGAAAGTACGTATCTTTTAGAACAAATGCCAAGCGGACTTTATTGTAGTGATAATGTCATAGCGGTAGACATGGGAAATGAAATTGTATTTTTAAATCATAGTGCATGGCTATTAAAACACTTTACATCTAGGCAAAATTACAAAAACATTGTTGTTGGCGATAGCGTGGCAGGAATAATATACAGGGACAGAGTTGAAATAATTAGTTTATAAAAAATAAGAAAATGGGTTTCACTGCAATGCTATAAATGTTTTGCGTGAACAATTTAAAGTAATATAAAATCTTAAAGGAGGAAAATAAAATGGCGGTGGATTTAATCATTATTATTATAATGGTATCAGCAATATTTGTAGGATTAAAAAAAGGGCTTATATCTTGCATAATAGATATAGCAGCAGTTGTAGTTGCATTAATACTTGCAATATTGCTTTGCAGACCAATAACAAATGCAGTTATTGAAAATACAAATTTTGATGAAAGTTTAGCTCAAACAATTTCTCAAAATATACCATTAAGTGATACAGATTTCAAAGTAGATGAGAACTCAAATTTACCAGAAGGAATAGTAAATTATATTAATGGCATAACAGAAAATGTAAACACATCAAAAGAAGAGGCTTTTGATGCAATAGGCAAGGAACTTGCAGGTGGAATAATTACTGTAATAGTGTTTATAGCAATATTTATTATAGTAAGAATTATTTTAGCAATAATTAAAGTTGTAGCAAAAATAATAGACAAAATACCTCTATTAAGCCAAGTAAACAAAGTTGGAGGAGCAGTTTGTGGCGCAATAGAAGGTGCAATAATAATTTATGCAATTTTTGCTGTAATATCAATGATAGCTCCAGTAATATCAAATACAGGGCTATTAGAATTAATATATAATTCAAATATAGGGTCAATAATGTATAATAATAACTTTGTGCTTAATTCTATATATAAGAGTTAAATACGCTTAAATATTATTAATTAAGAACCAATATAAATTCTTCCGCATTTGCTTCACGGTTTCGACTACGCGAAAACGCTCGCACGCTCCACTTCGCAGATAAACCATATTACAAATCATAAATGATGTTACTGCTCACGTTCGCTAAAAGCTCCAGAACATATATTGGTTCTTTTTAAAAATAGTAAATACATTAAACGTTGAATTGTTTTAGAATATATATTGTAATATTGATAAATAAAATATTAGTAAGGAGTAATTAGAAGTATGAAAATAGTAGAACCATGGATTGAAGTTGAAAAGATTGATGGAATTAAAATAATGAAAAAAATAGAAAGAGCTTGCAGAACTTGCTATCGTTCAGAAGGAAACATAACAGAAGACAGTTACAAAAATCTATTAAAAAATTGTATAAATAGAGGACACGAATCAGTATTAGAACATGAAAAAGTTACAATAAGAATGTACTGTGACATAGGAGTTTACAAAGACTTAACAAGACATAGATTTGGAAGTTTTTCTATAGAATCTACAAGATATTGTAGCTATGATAAAGACAAATATGGAAATGAGATAAAATGCATAAATCCAGCATACATTGAAGATGAAAAAGTATATGCTGAATGGAAAAAAGCTATGGAAGATATGGAAAAACATTACTTAGAAATGAAAAAACTAAACGCATCAACAGATATGTGCAGACTAGTTTTACCACATAGCACAGCAGCAGAAGTAACAATGACAGCAGACATAAGAGAATGGAAGCACATACTAGAATTAAGAACTTCAAACCATGCACATCCTGCTATAAGACAATTATTAATACCACTTTTAAAATATTTCCAAAAAGAAATGCCTGAAATATTTGGAAGTGTAGAGTATGATAAAGACTTTAAAGAAGAATGGTATGCAGAACTAAGATTTGCACCGGAAATATAAAAGATTTTACTTTTGGGGACGCTGTCAATAGGGACGTCCCTTGCTTGACACGATAGTGTCAAAAAGGAGCGTCCCCATTGACATAAAATATTAAGATGGTTTTTATGTGAAAAAATCCTAAAAATCTTGATATTATAATTCATATTTGATATACTAGTTGCAGACTAAAATTTTAGGAGTGATATAAATAAATGAGTAATAATAAAAAATCTAAAGAAAAGAAGCAAAAACATAGAGGACGCAGAATTTTCGGAAAAATAGTATTAATCTTATTATTAATAATTATTATCCTAGTTGGAATTTTTGCGTATAGAGTATATCAAAATGGTGGCGGACTAACAGGAATAGTAACAACATTAGTTGGTACAGACCCAGAAAAAGTAAAAAGTCTACCAGACTTCTATTGTTTATTGCTTGGCAAAAGCGAGGCAATGACAGATACAATAATGGTTGCCAAATACAGTCCAAGTACGGGAGATGCTGTACTTTTATCAATTCCTAGAGATAGCTTTGTTGGAAATAATCCAAACACAGCAACAGCATCAGACAAAATAAATTCAAAATATCAAATAAGTCCACAAAGAACAATAGATGCAGTAAATGATTTAACTGGGTTAAATATAAAATATTACATAACAGTAGATACTAAAGCATTAAGAGACTTAGTTGATGCAATAGGCGGAGTATATTTTGATGTACCAATTAAGATGGATTATGATGATAGTTCTCAAGACTTGTACATTCACTTAGAACCAGGCTATCAATTGCTAGATGGCCAAAAAGCAGAATGGTTAGTAAGATTTAGACACAACAATAATGGAACCTCATACTCATATGAATATGGTGACAACGATTTAGGAAGAATGAGAACACAAAGAGAATTTCTGATGGCAGTTGCTCAGCAAACATTAAAATTAGAAAATATTACAAAAATAAATGATATATTAAATGTAATAGAACAAGAGGTTGAAACAAATATCGACTTTGATACAATGATGGAATATGCACCAGCACTACTTAATATAAATGCAGATAATATACAAACTGACATGTTACCAGGAACTGCACAATATTGCAATGGGGTTGCAGTTTACTTGGTAGATGAGGACGAAGCAAAACAACTTGTAAATGAATTATTTTTAACATTAAGCACATCTACAAATGAAGAAAATGGTACGACTAATACAGTATCAAATGAAACATCAGTAGGAAGTACAAATGAAACTACAACACAAAAAGATTTTACGGTTGAAATACTTAATGGAACAGGTAGTCAAACAAAGTTAAATCAAGCCATAAAGCAATTCGGAGCCCAAGGATACGAAGTGGCTAAACAGGGTAATACAAAGATATCTACTACTACCACTATAATAAATAGAACTAATAATTCTACACAAGACGAAAACTCTATTATAGCATTGCTTGGAACAGGTGATGCAATTATAGGAGAAGATAATGCAAATGTGGATTTTACAATAATTTTAGGAAGAGATTATTAATTCTTTTAAATTAATATAATTTGACAATCAAAAAATTAGGAGAATGTTAATTAAATAGGGGGCACTAATCAATAATTACAATTGATTTGTGCCCTCTATTTGTAATATAGAATAATAGAATTTTATACTCTTCAAGAATAGTTTATTGTAAGCAAAATTAATCTTTCTTTTTAATTGATAGAGCAGTAACAATAACAAGCAATACAGCAAATACTGCAAACAATGCCAAAATAATATTCATAACATTTGAACTATATACATCATGAGTTGCTATTAAATCACTTTTATAATCTACGCCGTCAACAGTATAAGTAATACTTCCAACAACCTGACCTTCTGCAATTGGAGCAAGTACACTATTAAATTGTATAACAGGGGTAACGTCAACAACTTCATCAGTAAAAACAACACAATTTAAAGTAGTAACTGCTGTAACATCAAGCTTTTTCGTATCTTCCGTGCCATTTAAAACATCAATAGTTCTAACAACATCACCTTCTGAGACAAGATTCACAGATTTGTAATTATCAAATCCATAATTAAATAAATTTATGCAATCAGTTTCTCTAGTAGCAGTACCGTCAGCTAAATAGCTACCTTTCAAAATAACGCAAATTAAATCAATTCCATCTTTGCTAGCAGTTGCAATAATGCAATAGCCTGCTGCATCGGTATATCCAGTTTTTAGGCCATTTGCATACTCATAATAATATCTGTGAGTAGATCTTAACAAAGCATTAGTTGAAGTATATGTAGGATGATTTTCATTCTTTGGCAAATCATATGATGCTTTAGAACCAATTGATTTTATTATGGCATTTTCATAAGCATATTTACCAATTAAGGCTAAGTCATAAGCAGTAGAATAATGATTATCATTATATATTCCATTAGGATTAACAAAGTTAGTGTTTTTACAACCAATTTCTTTCGCTTTATCATTCATCATAGTAGAAAACTCTGCAATACTGCTGTCAAAAGCATCTCTACTAGTTTGAGTAGTTTCAAAAACATAATCCGGATTATCTAGGTTAGCAATATATTCTGCCAAAACATAAGCAGCATCATTAGCTGATGCAATCATTGTAACATTCAAAAGTTCTTCAACTGTATATACTTCACCGGGAGTAATGTATCCCAAAGAATAAGAATATGGAACTGCATTTACAGCCCAGTAACTAACAGTAACTTCTGCATTCAAATCACAATTTTCAACAGTTAAAATTGCTGTCATAACTTTAGTGGTACTTGCAGGATACATCTGTTTTGTAGAATTTTTCTCATAAAGAACTTTACCCTGCTTTGCATCCATTAATATTGCAGCTTCAGAATTTACAGTAGGCGTAGTAGATGCATAACTTGAAGCTCCAAAAGATAAAAATAAGCTAAAAACAAAAGTAAAAACAATACAAAAATATATAAACTTTAATCTCTTTAAAACCTTCATTCTTTCTCCTTTAAACATACAAAAAATATAATATCAATAAATAAAAAAGAAATCAATAGAAGAAATGGAAAATTTATAAAAATTGAACTTTTGAGCTAAGCTTTAAAGTTCAGAAAGGACTAGTGTTTATTATGAAAGAAATAATATTAAATTTAAGTAAAAAGCAAAAAATAATTTTATCAATAGTTATTAGTATAATATTCGTGTTGGTATTGATATATGTGTACCAAAATTTATATGAAGAAGATACGGAGATATTATTAACAAATGAAACAAACGAATTAAGCTCAGAAATGAATGAAAACTCAAATGAAGACAGTACGAGCCTAAATAGCAATGAAACAGAAGAAACTGTTGTTGTTCACGTAATAGGCGAAGTAAATAATCCAGGAGTAGTAACCCTGCCAGAAGGCTCAAGAATAATAGACGCAATAAATATGGCAGGAGGAAAAACGGAAGAGGCTGACTTATCTAAAATAAATTTGGCATACATAGTAGAAGACGGAACGCAAATATATATACCTAGAATTAACGAAGATTTAAACCAAGTGAACCTTATTTCGGATGGAGCAGGGGTAGGAGTAGTAATTACTGACTCAAACGTTGAAGAAAATGAGGTAGATTCAAAAGTGAACATAAATACAGCAAGTAAAGAAAAACTAGAAACTTTGCCAGGAGTAGGAGAAACAACAGCTCAAAAAATAATAGATTACAGAGAAGCTAATGGAAAATTTAAAACAATAGAAGATATAAAAAATGTAAGTGGAATAGGAGAT
>CAMMLF010000022.1 GCA_946497585.1 uncultured Clostridium sp. | reverse complement strand
AGTTAAGTCAATTAGGATATGAAATTGAATTTAATGAAAATACTTTAAGACAATATGCTTCTAACGAAGACCCTAATGACCCAGATAATCAACCTATTGGCGCCTACAATAGTGATATACATTTTTGGGAAAAGAAACTATTAGAAAATGTACCTTCTTGGGGTTATAGAGTAGAAAGCTATTATGAAGTTGATAAAGAAATGGAAAACGATAATAGACAAGAAGAAGACCCAACTTCAGATATGAAAACCGGAAAGGAACAATTCTATGAAGATGATAGAATTATAAGTTATGACGAAGATAATAATCCTATTAAGAGTGATGAATATGAGATTAAACAAAGAATTTTAACAGTAAGTAAATCTAATATTTGGAATATACAACAAGAAATTTGTGAAAAATTTGAATGTTGGCCTACTTTTGAAATTCTTTATGATGAAGAAGGACAAATAAAATCAAAGACTATTGTGTTAAAAAATGATTTACCACAAGATGCTTTATTTTCTATTGATTATAAAAAGAATTTAAAGAGTATCCAAAGAACAGTTGACAGTAGTCAAGTAGTTACAAAAATGTATGTAACTGATTTAGATAATGAGAATGTTAATGAGGGAATTGTTTCTATATCTACCAATGATAAAAATTATATGAAAGAAAATTATCTATTGGATTTAAGCTGGTTTTTAGGAGAAAATGACACCGATAGTGATTTACATAGTGAACAATTAATTGACCCTAATTTAAGTTTAACTTTTAAAGGTTCAATATATGCCACACCTAATTTAGTAGAAAAAACTGTAAATAACACTAGAGACGTCATTAATCAACATAAAACTAATATTAGATATAGAAATATTTATATTGAAAATAAATCATTAGAACTAACTCGCGCCAGAGAAGAATTAACTAATTTAAAAGCCGAATTAGAATTAAAAACTTCTTCAAGAGATTCTGCACAAGAACAATATAATGATATAGATGAAGAATGGGCTTTATGTCCTGATGAAGTTCAAACAAAAGAAAACAGAAAGTGTTATATTTACACAGAAGATGGTATTAGAATAGTAAAATTTAGTGAAGTTGGTGTGCGCGAAAGCGATATACCTACAACTTTTACAAAACCTATAAATTTAGTATTTAATGATGGAACAAAAGTTACGGAAGAAAATATTAATCAATTACAATGGACACCTTGTGAATATGATGAAATTATTGGTACTATAACTAAAATGCAAGTATTAAATGTGAAATTAGGACCTGAACAATCTTACGGTTGTTTTTCTTGTGATTTAAGTTATTTTCCATTAGAATTTTATACAAAATTAAAAAAATATTGGAAAGCTAAAATTAATGAATATGAAACAAGAATTGAAGAATTAGGAAAACCTAAAGACCAAGGTGGAAGCACAGGTTTAATACCGGAATTAGAAACTAAAATAGAAGAATTAAAATCTGAGTTATATAACGCTCAAAAAGAGAAAAAAGAAGCAATCGCGCAATTTGAAAATTTACTTTTCCCTTATATTAGAGAAGGATTTTGGGAAGATACAGATTATGGAATTTATTCTAATAGTCCTTATACTTCTTTTAAAATGATACCAAAAGAGCAACCATTAGAAAATTCAGTTTTAGGTAAAGTGGATTGGAAACAAGATTATTTCTGTTTCTTTATTCCAAATGAAAAAATTTGTGATTATGAAACAACTTATGATGAAATAACTTATGATGATGACGGAAACGCGCAAATTGTTACAAAAACAGAAACAAAATCATTAGGATTATATGACGTTATTGACATTGACTCTATTGAAGTAATGACTGGGAATCCAGCAATAGAAAATACAGAAGGTAATTTTAAAACTTACGTTAAAGGAACTGATTATGAGGTTCAATTTGGTTATACAACTTATGATACAGAAGCGCCTTCACAATATAAAAGAGGTATTTATGTAACTTTCTATCAATTACAATCAATTACAACAACAGGAGTAGGAATAAATAAAGATACTCAATTATATATTAGAGCGAAAGCGCGCGGAAGCAACCCTTATATTTATACAGGTTATGTAAGACCAGAATTTACTAATGAAAGACCATATTTTGCTGAACTAGAAAGAATTTTAGAAATTGATACAGAAGATGTTATTCTTTCTTCTGTAAAAGTAGAATTAACAACAGGTTTAGTAAGCTATCCAGATTTTGCTTCTATAAAAACTGCTACACAACAAAAAATTACTTTAGAGTATGGTACTGATTATTATACTTATAAAGAAATGGATGATAAGACTAAAAAGACTTTAACAAAGATACATTTAAATACAACAACAAATTGTCCTTTAATGACAATGAAAGAGCCTACAGACGCACCTTCTTGGTTTAATGTAACTTATGAACAAGATGTAACAGGGAAATTTTATTATAACGATGCTTTAGAAGTAATGAAAACTTCTTGTTTCCCACAAGTATCTTATTCAATAAATGTGTTAGATATTTCGACAGTCTTAAATCCAGAATTAAAAGTAAAAGATTTTAGACCTGAAGTTGGAACTAAAATACCAATTTATGACGAAGAATTAAATTTCTTTGGTTTAATTGGTTTTATTAGTTCAATTACCTATGATTTATTAGAGCCACAAAATACAACTTTAAGTATTACTAACTTTAAAGATAAGTTTGAAGATTTATTCCAAAAAATTACAGCTAGTACAGTTGCAATAGAAAGTAAAGAATATAATTATGATAAAACAACTACTATTACTAATTCAACAGGAGAAATCAGAACAGATTTAATTATGGACTCTTTAAAACAGAATAATATGGCGCTCGCGCTAAGTCCTAATAATGATGTTGTATGGGATAATAGTGGTATTACTGTAACCAATAAAGAATTAAATAAACAAGGAGTTTATGGAAAATTAAGAATCACGTCAAATGGTATTTTTATAGCTAACAAGTATGATGATACAGGTAATTATGCTTGGACTACTGCAATCACACCAGATTTTATTAACGCTAATGCAATTACAGTAGGAAATTTAGATACTAGACAAATTCAAATTTTTAATTCTTCTGAACCTCGTTTTATATGGAATGAAACAGGTTTGTATGCTTATGGAGAAGATAGTGATGGATATACAGATTTTGATACTTATGTTTTATTTAATGATGGCGGTTTAACTTTTAGAGAATTAAGTAAATTTAAAGGCAATATTACTTTAGAAAATTTATTTGTTAGTAGTTTTAAAGAAAGTTACCAATCTTGGACTTATGTTGGAGATACTCAAACTTTAAAGCAAGAAACAGTTAATGAAAAAGTTTTAGATTATGTTACTATTGGTAATACTACAAGAAGAAACAGTATTAAAGCATATGTTAATAGTAGTATTTTTAAAACAAAAGAAAATAAACCTAGAATTATTAAGAAGCATAAATATTATTATAGTATAAAAATTCGTTTTAATAATATACCAAAAACCGCCGCAATAGATTTATATGGAGGTTTTAGCGGTCGTTATAAAGAATTAGAATTTGATAATATTAATGGAAAAGAAATTAATGGCGACTTTATGTCATCAGATTGGAATATTATTAGTGGTTTTGCTGATAATATTGATAATACCGGTACTTTTGGAATTATCGCAGCTTTAACTGAACTAAATCAAGAATGGTCTATTGATATTGCCGACCCAATAGTAATTGACGTTACAGATACATTTGGAACCAGTGTTCCAGCGCAAAGTTATTTGGATGAAATGGATTACTTTGTTGGAGAAAAAACCAATCCAATAAAAGATTTTGATATATATCAAACTAGCGTAAGTTTAGGTTGGAACGGTCTTTCTATTGGTGCGCAAGAAAATGTAGTTCAATTAACTTCTACGGATGGTTTGGTTATTTATCAACCAAAAGATATCCAAAAGAATTATTTGCAAAAACAAATGAAATTACAATTGGGAACTTGGACAGATGATGATGGAACGCCGATGTTTGGATTGAGAGGATTAGATGTTGAAGGACACACAATTTTTGAAATATCTCAAAGAGGTGTTTATTTAAAATATGGCGCAAGTTCAAGTATTGATGGAAACATTTTTAATGATATGGAATCTGTACCTGGCGCATTAGAAGATATTAATGGAAACATTACAGGTCTTAATGAAAAATATGCACAATTAGATATTAGTGTAAAAGGAATTCAATCAACAGTAGGAAGTCATACAGAGTTAATTACAGGTATTCAAACAGATATAGACTCTATTGATACGAATATAACCGATTTAGATAGTGCTTTAAAGAAAATAGATGTCGATTTAAAAGATATTGATTCTACCTATTGGGATGGAATAAAAGAAGTAATTGGAGATGAAATTACTGATTTAGATATAAAAATTACTCAAGATTATACAAGCAAATTTGAACAAACAGACAAAAAAATTTCCGCAACTAATTCAAAAGTTACAACAATAGAAACTGGTTTAGCTGGTACAAATGAGAGTTTAGGAAAACTTACTCAAACAGTAACTAGTGGATTTGAAAATACCGCAGAACAATTCCAAGCTTTTAATACTTCTATAAGAGAAATTAATGGAGATATTACTTCATTAGATAGTAGAATTACAGCAAGTGAAGGAAAAATTGCTTTAGCTGTAACAAGAAAAGACTTAAAAGAGGGAACAAAAGATGGTACGGCCTTAGAGTTAGACCCTGAAATGGTAAGAATTAGTTGGAATGACGTAAGTAGTTATTGGGAATTTATTGGTACTGGGACTGAAAGAGGATTAAATTTATACTATAGTAATCATAAAAGAATTTTTAATTTTAACGACAATTATTTAAGTTTTTACGATGCTACTGGAGCATATGATTTAAGTAGTAAAACTTATATTTCTTATGATAATTTATTATCAAGATTTGATAGAAGAGATTGGATATTTTACAGAGGACAAGAAAGAGTTTCTCCTACAAGGTCTACGACTAAATATAAAGTATGTTCAATAGGACAAAATTATTTTCAAGTATTTAATGGTGCTGAAAATCCAACACAATTAGCTTTATTTAATAATGTAGGAATTCAATTGAATGATAGTAATGGAAAGAAAAAAATAAGTATAAAATCTACTGGAATTGATATGTATGGTTCTAGCACTTCTTATGATACTTTACATGTAGGAGATAGTTATATTACTATAAGCGACCAAAGTAATGGTAGACCATTAGTACAATTAAATGCTAGAGGTTCTACTTTTTATAAAAACAATAGCAATTATGGTTATATTGGTTCTTCTCAATGGGAAGGTTATTCAAATTCTAAAGGATTGGTTTTAAATCTGGAATATACTAGTCAACGTTTCATTTCTTTTGCTGCAAAATTAAAAGCAGACAGTAGTGGTGATGAACCAAACAACTATATTTCTTTATTGGATTATAGAAATTTCAATGGTAATACTGGATGGCATTTAGGAGCGCCTTTGTATACAGAGGGACATGCAATACGTTTTAAAAGTGGTTATATTTATAATTATAATGATGGTTATGCTTTAAGACCTGCCGATGGAAGCGATGCTATTTTAATTACGAATACTAATATACAAGCCAACAAACAAATTAGGGGTAATAAAGGTATTGGTGCAAGTGGCGCAGATTTATTTGTAGCTAGTGCTGCCGCACTGAATGTTTATGCTGGTACTCCAGCAGCTTTTCATAGAAATATTTTAATGTATGACGGTTGTACGGTAGATGCTGTTTCAGATGGTAGATTAAAGAAAAATATAAAATCTGATGATATTAATGTTTTAGAATTATTATCACAAATAAAAACAAGACAATTTGATTGGAAAAAGGATAACAAACACGAGGAAATAGGTTTTATTGCACAAGAATTAGAAGAAATTTCAGAAAACTTTGTTAATAAGACTCCTCAATATGATGAGAATGGCAATATTGTCGATTACTTATATTCGGTTAGAGAAATACATTTTATTCCTTATTTAATTAAGGCGATACAAGAATTATATAATATTATAAAAGAAATGCAAAATTCAAATTCTACATTTAAAATAATGCCTATGAAATTGTCTGCCCCAACACAAGAAATTATTAAACAATACGACAATGAAGAAATAAAATTAACACATTATAAGAGTGAAAATGAAAATATTGAACAACCAAAAAGAATTATAGAAAAAGAAATCTTGCTAATTGATGATAATGGAGAAGCAAAAATAAAAGAACAAAAGATTGATGAAGAAAAATAGAGAAAATAAAAATAAAAAATACATTATATAGAGGAGAAAGAGAAACTCCTCTATATTTAGTTAAAAGGAGGTTAAAAATGGATAAT
Organism: uncultured Clostridium sp.; assembly: GCA_946497585.1. Classification (GTDB taxonomy): domain Bacteria; phylum Bacillota; class Clostridia; order TANB77; family CAG-508; genus CAG-793. The sequence goes on along the minus strand of CAMMLF010000022.1, from coordinate 9,255 downwards.
TTTAGTAGTGAAGCTTTAAAAGCTGGAATTAAACCAAACAAACCTGTTGAAGAAATGACAGACGAAGAAATAAAAGAATTTTTAGCTACTATCAACCCAGATTCAATGGGATTTGATGGCGAACAGGAGGGAGCTAATAATGAAAACAATTAACAGAAAAATAACAAGAGTAAATTATAATAATAGTAATCGTTCAAATAGTCAAATTAAATATTTAGTTTATCACTATGTTGGTGGAGTTAGTTCAGCAAGAAATAATGCTGATTATTTTTATAGCACATATCGTGGAGCAAGCGCGCACTTTTTCGTAGATGAAAATGAAATTTGGCAAGTAGTTGAAGAAAACGATACTGCTTGGTCTGTTGGTGCAAATTCATATAAACATTGGGAATGTAGAAATTCAAATTCAATTAATATTGAAATGTGTTGTAAAAAAGATGGAAATGGAAATTGGTATATTGAGGATGCCACAATTCAAAATGCTATTGAATTAGGACAATACTTAATAGGAAAATACGGTTTTGACAGAAATCATGTTTTAAGACATTATGATGTTACTGGTAAAAATTGTCCAGAACCTATGGTAAGAAATCCACAATTATGGACTAACTTATTAGATAGATTATTTGGTAGTTCTTCAGGAAGTTCTACACCATCTCAACCACAAACTTCTACTGGAGGATATTTAGTAACTATTACAACAGCTGTATTAAATGTAAGAGAACAGCCTACTACAAATAGTAATATAACAACTCAAGTTAAAAGAGGAGAAGTTTATACTATTGTAGCAGAATCTGGAAATTGGGGTAAATTAAAATCTGGCGCAGGTTGGATTTGTTTAGATTATACTTCAAGAAATGGATTAAGTTCTTCTGCAACACCTGTATCAAAAACTATGCGAGTAACTGCAAAAACTGGATTGAATGTTAGAAACGCGCCAGGAGGAAGTAAAGTAGGAGCGTTAACAAAAGGAACAATAGTTACTGTAACTGCTGAACAAAATGGATGGTCAAAAATTGGTGAAGGTCAATGGGTTTCTAGTCAATATTTAAGTCCAGTAAGTGGAGGAAGTTCTTCTGGAAGTTTTAATAAAGGAGATACGGTTAGAATAAAATCTTCTGCAACTAATTATGTAACAGGAGAAAAAATACCTTCTTGGGTAAAAAATAAGAGTTATCAAATTATTCAAAAAGAAAGTGGAAAATCTCTATTGGGAAGTATCATGAGTTGGGTTTACGATAAGGACCTAACGAAATAATAGAGGAGGATTAAAATGGAAATTATTAATTTAATTTTATCTTATATTCCAGTAGACTATATTTTAATAATTTTAGGTTTAGGTGTAGTTGGAGAAATTTTAAAGAAATTTACAACTTTACCTTCTTGGTTATTAACAACTGTATTACCTGTTTTAGGTGGTATTATTACTGGAGTAATTTACGCTACTTCAAATGAAGTATTACAAAGCGCGCCATTCGTAGAAAATATTTGTGTTGGTTTAATTATGGGATGGGCTGCAACAGGTGGATACGAATTTATTAAAAATACATTTTTAAACAAGAAAACAGAAGAAAAACAAATCATACAAAAATAAAAATAAGGGAGACTTCACAGTCTCCCTATTTTTTTTTATTCTTCAATAATTTTCATTAAAGCTTCAATTTGCTTTGGCGTTAATTCTATTGATTCCAATTCTTTTAATTGTAATGTAGGTAATTCTACTTTTATTTCAGTACCAAAGAATTCATTTAATTTATCAGTTAATTCTTTTCTTGTTTCTTCAATTACTTCATAAATCCCATTATCAATAATAGGTTCATTATTTTCATCTTTTTTAATATAAGGCATAATTAACTGTGTTCTATTTTCCTCAATAGTTGTAACTTCCTCTTGAAGTTTTTTTCTAATTCTAGCTATCTTATAAGCTAAAATTGTGTTTAATTTCATATCTGCTAATTCATTAATAGCTTTATTTAAATCTAAAACTTCTACAATTTTAAATTCCATTAATGTCTCCTCCTTATTACAAAGAACTAAATTCTATCATTTCATTATTTTTAATATATTTTTCAACCATATAAGCGCCAATACAAATAGCGTCTGCTTCGTCTTGTGTAGCGTTTTTATCAAATTTAGATTTAACATATAGTTGCGCCGCACGTTTTTGGTCTGCTCTTGATTTTGCTTTTATACCACAATGCGCTCTCCAAGTAGCAGTATGGACAACAGTACAAGGAATATTTTTTTCAAAACAAGTAACTAACAAAACTCCTTGTAATTGCGCTAATACTTTATAAGTAGTAACTGCGCTTTCGGTATGTCCATTTTTACCAGCAAACTTTTGTAATTGTATATCTTCTATTGCTATCTTATCTGGTTTCCAACTTTCTATCATATTTATTAACCATTGTCTTAATTTGCTAATTCTTTCTATCGAATCTCGTTGGCTAAATTCAATCTTTCCATAAGCAATTAAATTCCTATCGTCATAAATAGACCAACCCGTTATTGCCGTTGCATCGTCTAAAGCAATAACACGAGTTACGTTTTTAGCTTTTGGTTTTATTTCAATAGAATTGTCTCTCTTTTTAGCTTCTTCACAAGAAGGACAATAGAAGTTTTCTCTTACTTTTTTCCAAGTAGAATAAACAATATGTCCCTCTGGACAGCTAAACTCCATTTCTGTATTTAAATTTTTATATTCAGTAGATATTAATTTCCAACCGTGAAAAGCGGCTGCAGCTTTAACATCATCATATTTAATTCTGCTCATTCTCCATCACCGTTAATTTTGCATATTTTTCTTTTGGAAAATCAGTATCATAATCAATATTATCAAATAATTCAGGCATTTCTTGTTTAAAATATAATAATAAAGGAATAAGTAATTGTCTAATAGCGGGATGTGTCATTTTAGCACATCTTAAAGAAAGTATATGTCTCCATTCTCTTATATTAGCCGTCATTGTTACTTCAGCCGCTGTTGAATGAGGTAATAACATTCTTAATTCGTCCGGTTTAGCACCAACTATATTAGTCATATCCATATAGTCACTTTCAATAAATTTCATACATCTTTCCCAATATTGCGTTTTTAAACAGTCATTCTTTTTAATTGGGTCATCATATTCTTCTATTGTTCCTGGTGTATAAAATACTGGTTTAATAAATTTAATATTATTTTCAAATTTATCCTTACTATAATTACAATATCTTGTACTCTCAATACTAAAACTACCAAATCTATGTCTGGTTAAGTCTTTATAAACTCCAATGTCACATATCATTCTAATTGTAATTTTTTCGTGTTCTAAAATACTTTCATGTCCTCTATTCAAACAATTTCTTAAAAGTCTTTTATAACTTTCTTCATCTATTAAATTTTCTGAACGATAGCAAGTTCTACAAGCTCGTTCTATATTTTTCATAATTTTCTTTCCGTCAAAATTTTCTACTTCTATCCAAGGTTCTACTATTTTCATTTAAAATCTCCTATATATTTAAAAACTCCGTCTTTATGATAAATATTAAAATTTATAATTGGACAATCATAATCTAAATATTCTGACTTGTGTATCTTTCCACATTTTTTACATTTCTGTAAAGAACGAATTATTTTTGAAGAAAGATTACTAGCTTCAAGAATACCGTCTCCATAAAAATTAGTTAAAGTTTCATAATCATGGTTACAAAATAATTGTTTTATTTTATTGACCACTAGAACCAAAGCCTCCTTTTCTATTTGCTCCAACAACTTGTTGTAAATCTGTTACTATTTGGAATTCTCCTTTTGGTGGTTCTGCAAAAACACCTTGAGCAATTCTATCTCCTTTTTTGAAATTTAAATCTTCTGTTCCTGTGTTCCAAGCTAAAATTCCAATTTCATCAGGATAACCGCAATCTATAGTTCCTGGCGCGTTTGCTATTCTTAAAGAAGTTTTTAATGAAGTTCCACTTCTAGGTCTTATTTGCAATTCATATCCACTTGGAATCGCCATTTTTATTCCAGTTCTAACTATTTTTGTTTCTCCTGGTTTTATATTAACATCTTCTATTAGATAGAAATCAAAACCTGCGTCATAAGGATGTGCATAAGTTGGAACTTTAGCATCTTCATGGCATAATTCAATCGGAACATTTATACATTCTCTTATACCTTGTTCTAATATTTTATCATAAATTTCATGAACAATATCATTTAATTTCTTAAACAATTCTTTTTGTTTTTCTGTCATAGTAACTTCTTTTATTGTTCTATCAATAGAAACCAACAATGCTTCTTTTTCTTGTACTATATCATTTCTATTCATATTTTGTAATTTCATTTCTTTTTTAATATCATTTAATAATTCTTGATTAGATAGCATAGCTTCTAGAAATTTATCATAATTATCTAAAAATTCGTCTGTCTCATTTTCTGATAAAGAAGCTATTTGATTAATTAAATTATAAAAAACATCCATTAATCTTTTTCCTCCTTTTCCTCTTTTTCCTCCCAGTCTTCACGCGCTTCATTGATAGCTTTTGCATTAGCTAATAATCTTAACATAAAGTCTTGTCGAGCTCTCTTTTTACTTTCTATCATTTTGTCTCCCAATTCTTTTGCGTATTTAATTGTTTCTTCTTGTTGTTTTGTAGGACCTTTTGGTTGAGGTTTGAAGGAAGAAAAAATTTCATTTTTATTTTTGCTCATATTTCCTCCATTATTTTTCTTGAATTTCAGCATTTTCAATTAATCTTTTAAATTCATTTCTGTCCATATATTTTTTAACTATTGCCATTGCTAATCCTTTTTCTTTATCAAAATCTTCTTCTACACAATTTACAACTGTTCTTGTTCCATTTGCCCAAACTACAATTGTATGTGTTTTTTGAAAAATAACTTTTTTAATATATGGCATAGTTACATATGTAATTTGTTTCATTGCTTCTGAAAAATTTCTTAAAAGTTCTTCAGTATCTCCAACTGTACTGTGTACTGTTATTTTACTTTGCATATTATTTCCTCCTTTTATTATTATAATATAATTATACCATAATTTATATACAAAATCAACTATTCATAATCATACATATAGTTTAAGATTAAAGTATTAAATGTTTGTGAATTTTGAATATTAATAATTCTTTGATTTTCAGAGCCTCTAAACTTTAATTTTAGGTTTCTTTTTTCTAAAATAAAAGGTCCATCTACTAAATAATCTACTTTTCTAACCACTGACCAACGTCTAGGGTCATTTATTATATCTTCTAATAAATAACCAGTCCACATCCATATACTTTTTTCAAAACCAAATCTTTTTCTAAATTCGTCAATTAACTTTCCTACCATATCTAAATTGTAATACTCTAGCGGGTCGCCGCCAAGAATACTTAATCCAGCTATTTGTTCGTTATCAATACTATCTAATATTTCTTTTATTGTTTCTTCTGTAAATTCTTTTCCATAATTTTTGTCCCATAATTCTTGATTAAAGCAACCCTTGCATTTATTTGAACAACCACTGACAAACAACGAAGTTCTAATTCCTATTCCATTAGCAATATCAAAATTTTTAATTTTTGCGTAATGCATTTCTTATTACCTCCGCGCTATAAATTTTCCTATCTGGTTTCCTTTTAGTTAATTGTTTAGTTAAATATTCAGAAGCAATTATCCATTTCTTATCAGGGAGAATAAATGTATCACTTATCTCCCTGAATTTACAACTTGGATTGTCTTTATATTTTTCTTTTAAAAGTGCTATAATTTCTTTTTCCTCTTCTTCTGTTTTACAACTTATAAAATTAATTTGCATTTTCCAACCTCTTAATTATTTTTTCTAATAAATAAATGACATTATCTGTTGTATAATATATTTTTGTTCCGTTTAATTTATGGTATTTTTCTACTGTTCTCATATTTTCTTCCCACATTCTTAAACCTTCGATTAATCTTTCAATACTATCCATATTATTCCATTCCTAAATGAACTACCCTTTCTTTAATCTCTTCTGTTCTTCCTTTGTTCCAGAAATTAGTTCCTATATAACCGCAAGTTCTACGAGCAACGTTCATAGTAGAGTGGTCTCTATTTCCACAATTAGGACAATACCATTCCATATTTTCGTCTATTTGCATTTCTCCATCAAATCCGCATTTTTGACAATAGTCTGATTTAGTATTAAGTTCAGCATACATAATATTATCATAAATAAATTTAATAACTTCTAATACAGCTGGAATGTTTTGTGTTAAGTTAGGAACTTCTATATAACTAATAGCACCGCCAGGACTTAATTGTTGAAATTCACTTTCTAACTTTAATTTAGTAAAAGCATCAATTTGTTCAAAAACAGGAACGTGGTAAGAATTGGTAATATAATCTCTATCTGTTATACCTTCTATTACTCCAAATCTTTTCTTTAAACATTTAGCGAATTTATAGGTTGTACTTTCAATAGGACTACCATATACACTATAATCTATATCTTCTGCGGCTTTCCATTCATTACATTTGTCATTTAAATGTTGCATTATTTTTAAAGCAAATTCTTTAGCTTCTCCATTATCTGTATGAGATTTTCCAGTCATAGCTTTTACACATTCATAAAGTCCTGCATATCCAAGAGAAATTGTTGAATATCCATGATGTAATAATGGATGGATGCTTTCTCCTTTCTCTAATCTTGCTAATGCTCCATGTTGCCATAATATAGGTGCTACATCAGAAGTTGCGTGAGAAAGTCTTTCATGCCTACATTGTAAAGCGCGATGACATAATTCCAATCTCTCATCAAAAATTTTCCAAAATTCTTCATAAACTTCTTCTGTTGGAGCGCCATTTTTTGCTAATTCAAGCCCCGATAATGCTATATCTGGTAAGGTTATTGTTACAACTCCTTGAATAAATCTACAATAAGACTTCCCTTTTCCTTCAATATAGTTTTTAGCTTTAGAAATATTTTCCATTAATCTGTCTGGTGTCAAGAAAGAACGACAACCCATACAAGGATAACATTCTCCATCTCCATTTTTATTTTTCTTTAATTTTAACATCATCTTTTCAGAAATATAATCTGGAACCATTCTTTTAGCAGTACATTTTGCCGCCAACTCTGTTAAATACCAATATTTACTATCTTCATGAATATTATCTTCTTCAAGAACGTATAAAAGTTTAGGGAAAGCTGGAGTTATATATACACCTTTTTCATTTTTAAATCCAAGTATTCTTTGTTTTAAAAATTCTTCAATTATCATAGCTAATTCATCTTTATATTCATCTGTTTCTCCTAAATACATACAAACAGATAAGAATGGCGCTTGTCCATTGGTATTTGTCATAGAATTTACTTGATAATTAAATGTTTGTACTCCATCTGCAATTTCTTTTTTAGTATCTCTTATTGCGTATTTATCACACAATTCTTTTGCAAATCCCCAGTCTTCATATTTCTTATAATATTTATTATAGCTATCTCTTACAAAAGGCGCTAAATGAGTTAATGAAATTGTTGCTCCACCATAAGAAGAAGATGTAACTGCTGTAATAATTTGTGTTGCTATTGTAGCTGCTGTTATAAATCTATGTGGTTTTTCTATCATTACATTATTTATCATAGTTCCATTTTGTAACATATCATCTAAATTTATTAGCTCACAATTGTGTAAAGCATTTTGGGCAAAATAATCTGCATCGTGAAAATGTATAATTCCTTCATCGTGAGCTTTTACTACATCTTCTGGTAATAAAAATCTTCTTGTTATATCAGTAGAAGTAATACCAGCTAAATAATCTCTTTGTGTAGTAACTACTCGCGCGTTTTTATTAGAATTTTCTGTATTCCAATAATCGTTTGTACCATCAATAAGTTCGTGAATACTTTTATCAGTTGTATTTTGTTTTCTAACTAATTCTCTTTTATATCTATAAATTATATACTTTTTTGATAGTTCAGGCTTATCTAATTCCATTAAACTTTTTTCAATTATATCTTGTATATCTTCAACACCTAAACTATCTACTCCTAAACTTTCAATACCAGCAATAATTTCTTCAATATCTAATTTAGAAGCTTTTTCACTGCCTTCAACTTCTTTATTTGCTTTTTCTATTGCATTAACTATTTTTTGTCTATTGTAATCTACAATTTCTCCATTTCTTTTAATAACTTTCATTCTATCTCCCCTCTTTATCTTTTTAAACTCATTTGCTTATGACAATAAGCACATTTACCATCAGGTTTAACATCTAAGTGTTTACATTGTTTTTGAAAATTTGCAATTTTTTTATTTATTTCTTCAATTTTTGGATTAAGTACAAAAGTTCCTACACATTTCATTACTTCATCCTTTTTTTCATCTTCTAAAGTTTTTATAGCAACTTGACAAAAATCGCAAATTTCTTTATCTGTCATTCCTTCCATAATCTACCTCCTAAAATTCTTTTCCACAAATCGCGCATTTTCTACGACCTTTTGGACCAATATAAATTGCGTCAGTATCATTGGCCCACATATGAGTACATTTCTTTTGAGCGAGTTTTTTATTTTTATAAGGATTTATATTTTCTTTTGTATCGTCAAAAGAATGTCTTGAATTAATTGTTCTAAAATGATTGTCTATTAAATTACGGTCATTTTCTAACATATTATTTCTCCTCCTTTTTATAAATTTTATTTGTATATTGTTCAATTTCTGGATGTTTACTAATAAAACTAACATATTGAACAAGTACATCTCTCATTTTTCTATTATCATTTCTAGTAAAAAATATTTCTGCAAAACTCTTTTTTTCATTTTGGTCATTTCTAATCCACTCTATCAATGCCTCATATACTTGGTCAGTTAAAGAAAATTTTGTATAACTAAAAAATTTACCTTTCTTAACAGGAATTTCTTCTCTATGTAAAAATTCAATTTTCTTAAAGGTATTTTCTAATTCTTTTAGAAAGAATTTTTCACTATAATTATTATTTTTATTATAACCAATTCGCCATTCAAGTTTACTACTGTATTTTATTAAATTTTCTTTATTTTCTTTTATAAAACTATTAAATTCTTCTAAATCTTCAATTTCTATCATTCCTCTAGTATTTACAATTTCATACTGTAATAATTCTATAAAATTAAGAAAATCTTGTGTATTTTTAATTATTTGAGGATAAACAAAAGAAAAATATCTTTTATAAACACTCATTTTTGTAGCTACTTGTTTCCAACTAGTGTGATTATAAAAATTGGTATCAGAAACATAAATCTTTTGTCCTTTC
>CAMMLF010000021.1 GCA_946497585.1 uncultured Clostridium sp. | reverse complement strand
TTTTGTTTCTTCTTTATTCAAAACTAATATTAAATTCAATTTTTTCATAAATAGCTCCTATAATTTATTCATTCTACAAATATTCTTCTATCAATTTCTTCTTTACTTCAAAGCTCTCTTTTGTAGATGTATCAAAACTATTTTTTGTAAGCAAATAATCAATCCACTTTAATGCAATACTTTTTATGTATGGTAATTCAATTTCTTTATTTTGAGTATCACTTTCGTAGTAGGAATCAATGAATGTTTTTATCTTATCTAATTCAGCACCTCTACTCTTAGATAAGAATAATAATGAAATTGTTATTGCCACATCATAAACAGATGGACCGAATTTTGCATCATCAAAATCTATAAACCCAATTTTATCTTTATTTATAAAGATATTATCCTTTGTTAAATCAAAATGCAAAATTGATTTTCTTTCAAATTCTTGTCCAATATTAAATTCAATCGTGTTTAAATTAAAATTTACATTAACCGTTAAGTCATGTAGTCTACGTATTTCTTTAGCAAGTTTTGAAATGGCTTCACTTTCAATTGTTTGAATTTTATTTTTTAATTGACTACCTTCTAAAAAAGAATACATTACAATGTAATTATCATCATATTTTTTATAATATTCTTTATTTTTTGTTGGTATAATTTTAGGTACATAGAAATTGTTTTCATTTAAGAAATTATGTAAGTTTATCATTGATTGTGTATGTTCCAAATTATCATAGATTTTAAAAATGTATTTGCTATTTTCACTTTCAATTAAATAAACATTACCATCAGTAGAGTCAGAATTTTTTGTTATATCATTTATTTGAATTTCATAGCTTTCTTTTAGAATCTTTTCTAAATTATTATCATTCATTATTATCTCCTTAAACCTAGTTAAAGTTTTTGTTAATAATACCATTATAATACTAGATAGTCAATGCTGGAATTGCTATATAATTATATATGTATTTATACTATCATTTTTGTTGCAACTTGACTTTATGTATACTATATGATATAATGTATATACTATATTTTTGAAAGGGGAGCTCATCACATGATGAACCACGAAAAGTCCGAATTTCACGATTTTCCCGCATTCATTGCTGCAGTCTTTCTCTTTATTTTGATCTTTCCTCTAGCCTTGGGAGGTGTCGGTGGAGATGAACAGACTCCAGAATCTATGCAGACGTCAGAAACAGCTCAAACTCAAGAATCTGCTATGGTTCTTTCGGATGAACAAACAGCAGAAACAGCCCAGCCTCTGGAATCCGATACGATTCTTTCAGCTGAGCAGACACCTGAACCAACCGAAACTATCTCAATTCCTGATTATATCGAATTAGGATATGTCGATGATGATTTCTACTCTGATATTGTATTATACGAAGAAAGTAATTCCTATGATAAAAAGAGTATATTCATTTTATTAAATACTGACAAACTAACCTTCATTGATGATAAAAGAAATGATGATTTCCTAAAAATTGAAGGTGTTACTATTACTTGTATAAACGATAACTCTGTAGTTATGGAAGAAAGCTTTGATACATCAAGTAGCGAAAGAGTCAGTTTTAGTGTTGGTAATCTGAAAAGAGATGTGGTATACAAATTTAAATTAACATTAAAAGCGGTTGATACAGGTGAAAAGATTACTTATGTAAGGAACTTTCATTTCTAAAGTTTGCAATCTTTCCACTCAAAGGATAACTTAGTTCGGACATGCAACAAGTATGATTTAATGGTGTAGCTTCAAGCTAAATATTTAGTTTAAAGCTACACCATTTTTTAAGTAAGTTCTTTCTATATAGTTAATTGTTTTATATTAATTATTAATTAAACAAAAAACATATCTTTCATTATAAGTTATTTTATATTTTTTTCTTTGGTCCATTGTCTGTTTATATTCAGTTTTATTTTCTATATTAATATTATATCTAAGTATCTATTATTATATTCATATTATTTGTTCCACAATACACAACCTTTATATAAAAATTTTTTTCAAATTATTGCCAACATTATATTATAAAATAAAAAATCCCCTCTTTCGAGGGAAGAAAAAGTTTTCTTTTTGAATTGGTTATCTGCTTTCTTTGCTTATTACTTTTTAGATAGCAAACAAATAAACACCCAAATTACAATACAAACTATGGGTATAGTAATTGAGACATCGTTAAATATCCCTATAACGGTCCAAATAATATCCAATATAATTGCTACAACTCCAATATAGAAAATCCATTTTTGTATTTCGTAAGCATCAGCCTTATTGTTTTGTTTAAAACAAGAAACTATTGCAAAAGTAAGAATAACAAAGAACACACCAAAAACAACATTAATGTATTTTATTGCATTAGCAAGTTCTATAAGTTTTTCCATGTTTTTATCTCCTATCATTTAGTTTGTAAAGCAAATCAAGTAGATATAATAGCAGATTACCAATTTAAACAATTTCTACAAAAACATTTTATCATGTTCAATATATTATTTCAAGCTATTTTTTAACCTAGTTATAGCCAATCCATCTCCTACTTCTAATATTTTAGTATCTAGTCTAGGATTATCTGTTGTAAGTTTTATATATTCACGTAAATGAGTTACAGCAGTACGTTGTTTATGCTTATTATAATCACTCATAACATAACCTTTGTATAAAATATTATCTGCAAATATTATTCCATCATTTTTTATAAGTCTTAGAGCTTGCTCCAAAAAGAATGGATATTTACCTTTTGCAGCATCTATAAATACCATATCATATTTTTTATTAATTGTAGGAAGTATTTCTACTGCATCTCCTTCAAGTATATTAATTGTTTTTCCATCTTCTACAATTTTTATATTTTCTCTAGCTTCTTTTATTCTTTCTTCGTCTCTTTCTATTGTATCAATAAATCCGCCTTTTTCAAGAAACTTTGAAAAACATATAGCAGAATAGCCAACAGCTGTTCCTATTTCAAGGATTGCTGTTGGTTTTATTTCTTTCATTATATTTTCAATTACTTCTAAAGTGTCATCCATTATTATTGGAATATGCTCATTTAATGCTTTTTCTTTTATTTCTTCTAAGTTCATTTTTATTCTCATTTCTTTCTAAAGACGCATTACCCAGTTGGAAAAGAATTGTGCTTTTGGCTAGGCTAACAAGCAAGAAAACCGGAGGTGTGCTTTGGTGCACATCGAGGATTTTCGCAGCGCAGTTAAACGACGCCAAAACGCAATTATTTTTCAACTTGCCTAGTCGTTTTGAGCTCTCTTAGCTTGTCTTTCTCTTGTTTTTGTATCTAATATTCTCTTTCTTAGTCTAATATTTTTTGGAGTTACTTCAACTAGCTCATCATCTGCAATAAATTCGATTGATTGTTCTAGTGACATTTTTAGTGGTGGAACTAAACGAAGTGCGTCGTCTGAACCTGATGCTCTAGTATTTGTTAAATGTTTTTCTTTACATACGTTTATAGATATATCTTCATTTCTTGAGTTTATACCTACTATCATTCCTTCATATACTTCTACACCTGCACCAATTAATAGTTCTCCTCTTAATTGTGCATTGTATAGTCCATATGTTATTGATGTTCCAGCTTCGAATGCTACTAGAACTCCTCTTGTTCTTGATTGAATTTCTCCTTTATATGGTTCATAGTCTTTGAATACGCTTGCCATTGTTCCTTCACCTTTTGTATCTGTTAAGAATTCTGTTCTATAACCAATTAATCCTCTTGAAGGAATTTCAAATTCAATTTTTGTATGTCCTGGTTCTGCTGGTTCCATATTTATCATTTCGGCTTTTCTTCTACCTAATTTTTCTATAACGTTTCCAACGCTGTCATCTGGTACATTTACACTAAGTGTTTCGATTGGTTCGCATTTTACTCCATCTATATCTTTGAATATAACTTTTGGACGAGATACTAGTAGTTCAAATCCTTCTCTTCTCATATTTTCAATTAATATAGATAAATGTAATTCTCCTCTACCACAAACTTCAAAGCTTTCTGCTTTATCTGTTTCTTTTACTCTTAATGATACATTTCTTTCAAGTTCTTTGAATAGTCTATCTCTAATATGTCTTGATGTAACGAATTTTCCTTCTTTACCAGCAAGAGGTCCATCATTAACACTAAATGTCATTGATACTGTTGGTTCGTCTATATTTACAAATGGAATTTTTTCTGGATTGTCTAAGTCGCAAATTGTATCTCCTATATTTATATCTGATATACCTGATACAGCTACTATATCTCCGGCTTGTATTTCTTCTGCTTCAACTCTTTTTAATCCTTCATAAGTAAATAGTTTTGCAAGTTTTCCTTGTACAGTTTTGTCTTCTTTACAAATACTAACTGCTTGACCTGCTTTTATTGTTCCTCTTTCTACTCTACCTACTGCTATTCTTCCTAAATAATCATCATAGTCTATGTTAGATACTAATAATTGCATTGGTCCATCTATTTCACATTTTGGTGGTTTTATATAGTCAATTATTGTATCAAATATACAAGTGATGTTATCGCTTTCATCGTTTAAATTCATTTTAGCTATTCCATTTTTTGCTGATGCATATATAACAGGAAAGTCTAATTGCTCATCTGTTGCATTTAAGTCCATAAATAATTCTAATACTTTATCAACTGCTTTTAATGGATTTGCACCCGGTCTATCTATTTTATTTATTACAACTATTGGTTGTAAATTTAGTGCTAGAGATTTTTTTAGAACTTCTCTTGTTTGAGGCATTGGTCCATCAAATGCGTCAACAACAAGTAAAACACCATCAACTGTTTTTAAAACTCTTTCAACTTCTCCTTCAAAGTCAGCATGTCCTGGAGTATCTACTATGTTTATTTTTACGCCATTATACATAACTGATGTGTTTTTTGAAAGTATTGTTATTCCTCTTTCTCTTTCCAAATCATTAGAGTCCATTACTCTTTCTTGTACTTGCTCGTTTTCTCTAAATACATGGCTTTGTCTAAGTAATGCGTCAACTAAAGTTGTTTTTCCATGGTCAACGTGTGCGATTATTGCTATATTTCTTATTTTTTCGTTTATCATTTTATTTTCCCCCTAAAAATATTTGCTTATTACAATTCACAAAATTTTTTCTTAGATAAGCTCCAATATATGTTCTAGAGCATTTCAAGCGAACGGAGACGACTTCGGAGTGGAGTGCAGCGTGCGAGCGCTGAGCGAAGCGAACCGCGAAGTGAAATGCGAAAGAATGTATATTGGAGCTTAAATATAATTAATTTGTCTGTGAATTGTAATATACTAATTTATTTCTTCACTATTGTATTCACTACTTGTACCTTCAAGTTCTTTTACTGAAAGTTCAATTTTTTTATTTTCTAAATCTAAATCAATAATTTTTGCATTTACTTTTTGGCCAACCTTTAGTTTTTCCTCTGGTTTAGAAATTCTTTCTTCACAGATTTGTGAAATATGTATTAAACCTTCAATTCCTTTTTCAAGTTCTGCAAATGCTCCAAAAGGCATTAACTTTTTAATTTTTACTTTTACTATATCGCCAATTTTGTAGTTTGCCTTTTTCCAAGGGTCGTCTCCTTTGCCTTCATAAATTAATTGCATTCTTTTATTTTCTTTATCTAATGCTTTTATTTTAACATTAATTTCTTGCCCTTGTTTTAGGATATCATTTGGATTTGCTCCTCTATCCCAAGACATTTCAGAAACATGTAATAACCCTTGAACACCGTCAATATCTATAAATGCTCCATATGAGCAAAGACTATTAACAGTACCTTTATATGTTTTTCCAACTTCTGCAGTAGCCCAGAATTCATCTTCCTTTTTCTTTTTTTCTTCATCTAATATAACTTTTGCAGAACCAATTATTCTGTGTTCTTTAGGGTTATATTCAATTACTCTAAATCTAACTTTTTCTGTTTGATTGCCAGAAAGTGAATGAGGAATAAATATTCTTATTCCTTTATAATCTACAATTAAGCCTTTATCATTTTTTTCTAAAACTGGCTCTTCGAAGATTTCGTTATTATTTACTTTTTCTTCGAATTCTTTTCTTGCTTCAATTCTTTTACGCTTTTTGCAAGATAAAAGTACATTTCCTTGTCCATCATTAAGTTTTATGACATCTGCTGTAATTTTATCTCCCGGCTTTAATTCGTTTAAAGGATTGTCTTCAAGATTATATGAATACTCTCCTCTAGGTATTATTCCATCTGCTTTATAATTTAAGTCAACTATTATTTCACCACTTTTTGTGATACTAATAATTGTTCCTTCTACTACTTTTCCAAGTTTTTCATCTTTCATAGAATTGTTTAATAATTCTTCAAAAGAAATATTTTCTTCATTCATTAATTTTACCATTCCTTTTTTAGATTAGTTTATATATGCTTATACAATATATGTTCTTGAACATTTTTATAGATTAAAATCAAAATATACGTTCTCGACATTTCAGTCGAACGTAGCAACGCGAGCATCCCATATTTTATCTAAGTATAACTGCGCAGTGAGCCGTGCGGCGGTGGTTCCGCCGTGAAATGAGAGAGAATGCATATTTTGATTTATATATAAATACTAAATAATATTATATATTAAACTTTCTCCTTTGTCAACATAATTATATCATCCATTACCTTTTCACTTGCTTTGTCTAACCAGTCTGGGTCATCACTTTTGAAACTATGTACATCTATTGGTTTTCCATAATTAAAAGTTACTTTTGTGAAAGGTTTAAAAGTTCCTTGGATACCAACTGGAACTATTTTTACTTTTGCCTTTTCTGCAAGGAAAACAGCTCCGTTTTTTACTTTCATATGTTTTTCTAAGCCTTTTCTTGTTCCTTCTGGGAATATGCCTAGTACTTCTTTATTTTTTAATGCTTTCAAGCATAATTTTACTGAATTAATATCTCCACTATCTCTTTTTACAGGAATTATATTAAATAAATGTCCTAGCCATGATAGTACTCCAAATCTATATAAATCTGCTTTTGCTATGAATCTTATAGGTTTCTTGTTAAGTAGAATTATTCCTGCTGCATCTAAATAATTTATATGTTTAGAGCAAATAATGAAACCTTCATCTTTAGGAAAATTTTCTAGTCCCACAACTTTTGGTCTGTATACTATTCTATATAGCAATCCTAAAAAGCCTTTAACAAATCCTCTCATAAATTTTTTGAAGCCATTTTCTTTTGTCATAACATATGCATTTTCAATTTTTTTAAGTTGTTTTTGCTTCTTTTTAATAATCTTTTCAACTTGTTTTTTTACTTGTTTTATATTAAGGTTTGTTGTATCTATATAAAAAGCATCTTCTGCCTTTTTAAGTGCTCCAACTTTGCTAGATTTGTCATTATTATCCCTAAATTCAATATTTGCTTTAACTTCTTCAAAAGGTATATCAATTCCCTTTTCTTGATTTTGTTTAAATCTTCTTTTTGCTCTTTCTTCAGTTGATGCATCAAGATAAATTTTGACCTCTGCATTTGGGAATACGTTTGTTCCAATATCTCTTCCATCTAAAATCACACTTTTGCCTTCTGACATTCTTCTTTGCAATTCAACCATACTAGTTCTTACAATTGGAATATGAGATACTTGTGATACTTGGTTTGTTACATCTTCTTCTCTTATTCTTTTAGAAACATCTTCTCCGTCTAAATAAATTTTATCGCCATCAAGTTCTAATTTGATGTCTTTTAAGATTTTTTCTATTTTTTCTGTATCTTCAATATCTATTTTTTCATTAAGAAGTTTTAGTGTTACACATCTATACATTGCTCCAGTATCTAAATATTGAAATCCAAATTTTTCTGAAACTAATTTTGTAATTGTACCCTTCCCGGTTCCTGAAGGTCCATCAACTGCTACTATAAATGACATTTTAATTTTTCCTTTCTTTTGATTTTTTATATGTTATAACTCCAGCTTAAGCTAATATGTTTAAAGCTTCAATACACGTTCTGGAGCTTTTAGCGAACAAAGCCTTGCTACTCTCGAGATTTGCTCGAGGACGCTACAAATCAAATCTATTTTTCAAACAAATCTGGTAAAGTTAGTTTTTTAGCAATAACTTTCATTTCAACCACATTCATAGTTGTTTGTCTTTCTATCTCTCTAATGCATTTTTCTTTGAATTTCTTTAATTCAGTCATCAAATTGAATCCATATTTAACTTCTGCTTCTACATATATTAATGGTCCATTTTCTGTTTTATTGACTCTTACTCTTATTATATCAGTGATTGAATCCGTTTTTGAAGCAATATATTCTATAATTTGTCTAAACACTGTATCTGAAATTGTATAATTTCCCATATAACTGAATGTTGGTCTAATGATTGACTTTTCTGAAATATATGGTTTTTCTCCACTTCCTTTTGATTTGAATATTTGAAGTGGGTCTAATAAAAATCCTGAGAAGTCTTTTTTTATTTCAAATGTTGGAACAGGTATAACGTGTTTACCTTCAGTTGTTCTAACTCTTTTTGCATTATTAATTTCTTCTTCAGTTGCTACATCTGTTATATAAATAGTTTTCTCTATTTGAGGTAATTCGAGATTTTGGGCTATTTCTTTTACCATTTTATCCGATGTACCAAGTATTAGAACTGATTTAGGCTTTAATTTATTAAAAGCTTTTATCATCTCTTTTCTTTGCTCTTCATTTTGAAACAAAGCTCTCTTAATAGTTTCAATTTTTGTTGGGGCTTTTTTTGCTGATGTGCCTGCTACTATATCATTATTTCTTACTAAAATTCCGTCATCAATAATGTATTTTATATCATATTCACCAGCTACCATTTGAGCCCTATAACTTTTACCTGTGCCAGAAGGTCCAACAAAAGCATATACTTTTATATCTTTTTTCATATAACTTCCTTTTCTACTTAATGCTACAATATACATTCCTCCGCATTTGCTTCGAGGTTTCGCTATTCGCGAAAACTCTCGCACGCTGCCACTCCGCTCCAAAGTCGTCTGCGTTCGCTAAAAGCTCCGGAACATATATTGTAGCATTTAAATAAATATAGTCTGTAAATTGTAAAATTTGTAATTTAATTCACTAATTATTTTTTTCAATCAAACTTATGTCATATTTATATGTTTTGTACTCTGTATCAAAATATTTTTCATCTTTTACTTCTACTTTATCTTCTCCAAATTCTTGTACTACTCTCTCAATGAATCCAGAGTTATCTGATATAACCCAAATTCTACCTGAATAATTTTGTAAAGAATCTAAATTATGAATTGTATTTCCAAATGCTTTGTAAGCTTCATCAACATTCCAGTTTTCTACATCCCAGAAATATAATTCGTTATCTTGAAAATGCTGAGATATTACAAATCCACTGCCTCTATTATCTATTAAAAATATGTCGCCTTCTTCTATGTTTTCTTCTACAAATTGAATTGGCTCACTATTGCTTTCATCATAGTTAATGTTTATCAGATTAATATTTGCCATACAAGATGTTACAACTATAAGAGTACAAATAACAAATACCCTAATATTATTCTTATCCATAGCCATTAAATAGCTAAACGCAAATAATAAAATACCTGTAATAGTTAAGAAATATCTTGCGTAAAGAATAGGTGTAACTATAATAGATAAAATTCCTACTAGCAATATAACTAATAAATATGTAACTAATGCTAATTTTGCTGGTTTTGCATCCTTCCAATTTTTAATAAGTAGAAAAATAATGTATACAAGCAATATTGCTGAGAATACATATGAAAAGTTTCTTACCACATATACAGAATCCAAGTTGCCAGTAAATTGGAATTCGAATATTTGCAAAAAGTCTGGTTTACCAATCCAAAATCCGCTCTTGCTACTTCCTACTGTAAGTGATATTAAAGTTCCAAGCCATGGCAAGTACAATATTATTTGCACAATTGCAGATATAATACTTCTTTTTAGGTTTCCACTATATTTTTTATATTTTACTTCATAATTTCTTTGTTTAATATTCATTACTAGAAAATAAACAAATAATGAAATATTAAGTACAGCAGCTACAGCTAGTGCATAATAATGAGTATATGCTGATAGTAAACTGAAAATTGAAAAAATAATCCAATTTTTATTACTTACTCCGCTTTTGTATATTCTATAAGCATAAATAGCCATAAATGTTACAAAAAGCATTGCCATAGTATACATTCTAATTTCACCACTATATGCCAAAACAACTGGCATAAATAATATTAGAAATGAAAATAGTATTCCTACTTTTTCTCCAAAATCTTTTCTAATGTGTGTATATCCTAATATAGACAAAATTATTACGCAAGCTGTTGAAACAAGTCTAAAACTTAATATACTATTTCCAGTAAGCATTCCCACAAAATGTAGTATTATGTAATATAATACTGGATGCACGTCATTACTTCCTATTGACCAAATTTCAGGTACACTATGACTTGCAATTCCAACTGAATAGCTTTCATCAAACCATATTGATGTATGGAAATTTGAAAGTAAAACAAATATAGAGCCTAGCACAATTAAAGCTATATGTATGTATTTTAGTATATTTCTTTTTTTTACAACTACCATATATTTTGTATTCTCACTTTTATTTTCTTTCATTTTGAACATCCTCGCAACTTAAATTGCTATCTAAAAATTTTTATTTATTTTTATCAAATAATTTTATAAAGTTACTATTTTTTTGTAATGCAAAAACATTAACTAATTAACTTTGATTAATTTTTTTGTCTTCAATTTTAACATTTCTAACGTGCTCAATTTTCTCCCATGTTGTATCTCTTTTGAATAAACATTTGAAATTGATAAGAAGCCATGAGCCTAGGAATATTGGGTACATAAGTAATCCCTTCCACATCTTTTTTATTGGCTTTTTGTCAATAATCATAATTATAAGAGCTGTTAGTATTGGTAATAAAAATGTTGGCACTACATATCTAACGATATTCATTACAAAGTCTGGTGTTGTCATTCCGTTAAATAAATAACTGATTGCATTTAAAACTAATAGCAATATTGTTATTACGAACATTGGTATACTGCCAAGCATATATAAAAGTCCATCAAAGTTCATAAGTGTTTTGTTGGTTGATGCGGCTTTTGCAAGTGGCTTAGTATATTCAAATAAGCATTGAATATGTCCTATTGTCCATCTAGACCTTTGTGACCATGATGGTTTGAACTTAACTGGTTGTTCATCATATGCAATAGCATCAGTTGCCCAGCCTAATTTTTTACCCTGTATAATTCTTTTTAATGAGAATTCTATATCTTCAGTAAGTGTGTTTGTATTCCATCCAGTTGGTCTAATTGCATCAAATTTAACCATGAATCCAGTACCATTTATTAATGGTGATAATCCTGCATTATATCTTGCTAAATGGTAAAATCTATTCATTGTCCAATAAAAAATTGCATAACCAGATGCTATCCAGCTATCTGTTGGATTTTTGATATCCCTGTATCCTTGAACAACTTCTTCACCTTGGCATAAATGTTTATTCATTGCAGAAATAAAGTTTTCATCAACAATATTATCTGCATCAAATACGCAAAAAGCATCATAGTCCATATTAGGGTCAGCTAAAAGTGTATTTAAAAATAATCTTAGAGCATCTCCTTTGGTTCTTTTTGCTGGGTCTTCTTCATATCTTTCGAAAATTTTTACTCCATAACTTTCAGCAACTTCTTTCGTTTTGTCTGTACAGTTATCTGCAATAACACAAATATCATATTTGTTTTTTGGATAATTTTGTTTTTGCAAACTCTCAATCAAATTTCCAACAACGGCTTCTTCATTATGTGCTGGAATTATTGCCAAAAATTTATGATTCTTATTTACTATTAATGGCTTTTCTTTTAAAGTAATAAGTGAGCATACACTTATAATTAATTGATATATCCAGTATATCGTTATTATCCATATTAATGCTTGTTGTATAAAGTATAAAAATTGCATTTAATACTTCCTCCTATTATTCCTTCAAAGCATAATTAAAGTTTGTTTATCCGCATGTTTTGTTTATCATTTAGCTTTTTAATAAAATCTCTCCTTTTATATTATACTACATAAAGTTTTGTTTTACAATAAAAATGAAAAAACTTTAGGTTTTTCCCTAAAGTTTTTGTTACTATTCACAGCTAATTGTTTTTTAAAGCTACAATATATATTCCAGAGCTTTTAGCGAGCGGAGCTGACTGAGGCTCAATAAACTAGTGTCTTTATCATAGAAGCGAAGTCGGAGCGTGCGAGCGCTGAGCGCAAGCGAACCGCGAAGTAAACGCGGAGGAATGTATATTGTAGCTTAAGTAATAAAATTAAACTGTGAATTGTAACAAAGTTTTTTATTCTTCGTGATGTTCTAAATCTCTCATATTTAATGCTATTTTGCCTTGGTTATCTATTTCAGTAACTTTAGCTTTTATCTCATCTCCTACGCTAAGAACATCTTCTACTTTATTAATATGTTTGCTAGAAATTTTAGATATGTGAAGTAATCCTTCTTTTCCTCCACCTAAGTCTACAAATGCTCCAAATGGTGCTATTCTTGTTACTACACCATCGTAAACTTTTCCGACTTCTAAAACTCTTATAATATCTTCTATCATTTTTAACGCTTTGTTTGCGCTTTCAGTATCGTTTGAGTAAATTGCTACATGTCCATCTTCTTCAATGTCTATTTTTACACCTGTTTCATCAATTATTTTATTTATTGTTTTTCCACCTGAGCCAATAACATCTTTAATTTTCTCTGTTGGAATAACTGTTGAAACAATTTTTGGTGCATATTTTGAAAGTTCTTTTCTAGGTTCTGGAATTGCTTTTAATATAACTTCGTCTATAATATAGTCTCTAGCAATTTTTGTTCTTTCAAATGCTTTTTCAATTATATCATATGTTAAACCATCTATTTTAATATCAACTTGAATAGCTGTAATTCCATCTTTTGTACCGCCAACTTTGAAGTCCATATCTCCAAAGAAGTCTTCAATATCTTGAATATCTGTAAGTACAATATAATTATCTGGATTTTCTGGGTCAGTTATTAATCCTGAAGAAATTCCTGCTACTGGCTTTTTAATTGGAACACCTGCGTCCATAAGTGCCAAGGTGCTTCCACAAATACTTGCTTGTGAAGTTGAACCGTTTGATTCAAGAACTTCTGATACAACTCTTATTGTATATGGGAATTCATCAATACTTGGAATTACTGGAACTAATGCTTTTTCTGCTAAAGCTCCATGTCCTACTTCTCTTCTACCAGGTCCTTTTGATGGTTTTGCTTCTCCAACACTATATCCTGGGAAATTGTATTGATGCATATATCTTTTACTTGTCTCTGTATCAAGTCCATCAAGTATTTGTTCATCTTCTTTTGTTCCAAGTGTAACTACTGATAATACTTGAGTTTGTCCTCTTGAGAAAAGTGCACTACCATGTGTTCTTGGAAGAAGTCCTACTTCTGCACTAAGTGGTCTTATTTCATCAATTTTTCTACCATCAGGTCTTTTATTTTCTTTTAATATCATTTTTCTAACACAAGCTTTTTCTAAGTCATGAACTGATGTTGCTATATCAAATGCGTGTTCTTCTTCTGCGTCTTCTCCATACATTTCAATTGCTAAATTTTTGATTTCTTCAGCAATTTTGTCAACATTGTCATTTCTTATTTCTTTATTTTGCTCTTGTACACCCTCATACATAGCTTGTTCAAATTTATCGCAAACAGCTTTGTAGAATTCAGGTGTAACAGAAAATGATTGATATTCGAATTTTGGCTTGCCGATTTCATCTTTTATGTTTTTAATAAACCCACAAAGTTTTTTGATTTCAACATGAGCTTTTTTAATTGCTTCAAGCATAATATCATTTGGTATTTCATCAGCTCCAGCTTCAATCATTGTGATTTTTTCTTCAGTTCCAGCAACTGTTAATCTTAATCTATTATTTTTTCTTTGTTCTTCTGTTGGATTTATGATTATTTCATCATTTACATATCCAACTTGAACTGCTGCTGTTGGTCCAGCCCATGGAATATCTGATATTGAAAGAGCTGCTGATGTACCAATATTTGCGCATACTTCTGGGCTACAATCTTGGTCCATTGAAAGTACTGTATTAACTACACATACATCATTTCTAAAATCATGTGGAAATAATGGTCTTATTGGTCTATCAATTGCTCTTGATATTAATATTGCTTTATCTGCTGGTTTTCCTTCTCTTCTATTGAAGCTTCCAGGAATTCTTCCTACTGCATAAAGCTTTTCTTCATAGTCTACTGATAATGGGAAAAAGTCTACCCCATCTCTAGGTTCTTTTGATGCTGTAACATTTGTCATTACAACTGTGTCTCCATATCTAACTGTGACACTTCCATTTGCTTGATTAGCAAATTTGCCTGTTTCAATTGTTAGCTTTCTTCCTGCTAACTCTGTTTCATAAACTTTAAACATATTACCTCCTAATAATTTAATAATACATAGCCATAGTATGTATAAGTGTTTAGGATAATCGATTTAGTTGTAACCTCTATGTTATACTACTCTTAGCCCAAATACTGTAAAAATTAAAAAGTTCAATTCCGTAAAATAGTACATCATACAAGCTACTATCTAAACCAATTATCTTTACTTAAGCGTTAACGAGCAGGCGCTAGCACAATTAATAGCAAAACGCCTGCTCTTAAATATTATTTTCTTAGTCCAAGTTTTGATACGATATCTCTATATCTTTGAACATCTTTTTTTGCTAAGTAGTTAAGTAAGTTTCTTCTACTTCCTACCATTTTTAAAAGTCCTCTTCTTGAATGGTTATCTTTTTGATGAACTTTTAAATGTTCTGTTAAATCATTAATTCTTTCTGTTAAAAGAGCTATTTGAACTTCTGGAGAACCAGTGTCTTTTTCATCTCTTCTGTAAGTTTTAATGATTTCTTCTTTTCTTTCCTTTGTCATAATTACACCTCCTGTATTTTTTATGCTTAAACTGAGCTAAAGTGGTGTGTTATCCTTAAGCTAAGTTAAAGTCCTTTATTATCATAACATATATTGTGTGAAATTGCAAGTAGTTTTTTGGCAAATTGGTTATAATTTACAGCTAGTCTATTTTGAAAAGCTACAATATATGTTCCAGAGCTTTTAGCGAGCGGAGCTGACTTAGGACACGATGAAGATAAGTCTTTATCATAGAAGCGCAGTCGGAGCGTGCGAGAGTTTTCGCCAATAGCGAAACCTCGAAGTAAATGCGGAGGAACATATATTGTAGCTTTTAACAAAAAAGATAAGCTATGAATTCGTATTTAACTTCTTCTCAATTTTCACCCATTTAATTGTATTATCTTCAACTTCCTCAATATTGTAAATAAATTTATTATCTTCTACTGTAAGTTTTTCACCTTCACTAGGAATTTTTCCTAAAATCTCTATAATGTAACCTGACAAAGTATCATAATCTCCATCTGGAAAGTTTGTTGCCAAAAGCTTTCTTAATTCATACATTGGCATACTGCCTTCAACCATATATGTATTATTATCAATTTTTTTGAATTCTATTTCTTCATCATCATACTCATCTAAAATATTTCCTACTAGCTCTTCTAATATATCTTCCATTGTCACTAATCCAGATGTTCCACCATATTCATCTAGTACAATTGCCATTTGCTGTTTATTGGTTTGCATTTCTCTAAATAGTTCATCAATTGGTTTTGTTTCTGGTACGAAATATGCTTTTTTCATAATTTGTCTAATTTCTATTTTCGTTCCTTTGCTAACAGCTTTTAAAATGTCTTTTAAAAATAAAATTCCTACTATCTCATCAATTGATTTTTCATATACTGGTATTCTACTATACTTATATTCATCAATTTTATCCAATAATTCATACAAATTATCATTAACTTCTATTGCAAATATTTCTGTTCTATGTGTCATAATTTCGCTTGCAGTAATGTCATTTAGCTGAAATACATTATTAATTAAATCTTTTTCGTCTTTCTCTATTGTACCCTTTTGCTGGCCTTCATCTATCATCATTCTTATTTCTTCTTCTGTGACAATCTTTTCTTCGTTTTCACTTACTCCAAATATTTTTGAAATAAAGTTTGTTACACCACTCAATAATTTTACAAAAGGTGATGCTATTACAGAAATAAAGCTAATAAATCCTATAGTTCCAAATGCAATTTTTTCTGAATATTTCATTGCTAGTCTTTTTGGAACTAATTCTCCAAATATTAAAGTGAAGAAAGATAATATTATTGTAATAATTATAATTGAAAATGTTTGCCAGAAGTTTATTCCTAAGCTTGGTGCCCATGAATTAAGTATTGGTGCAAGTTTTGTTGCGAATGTATCTGCTGCAAATGCACTAGATAGGAAACCTGCAAGTGTTATTCCAATTTGAATTGTTGATAAAAATTTACTAGGATTATCTAGCATTTTCTTTATTTTCTTTGCTTTTTTATTTCCTTCTTTTGCCTGCTTTGCAATTTTGTTATCATTTAGTGAAATATAAGCCATTTCGCTTGCTGCAAAATAGGCATTGAATAATACTAATATGACTAATGCTAAAATTTGAAAAAACATATATTTAATCCTCCATATAATGGAGTAATTATATATATTAAATTAATGAGTGTCAATGATTTTATTTAAGATATTTTTTGCC
>CAMMLF010000020.1 GCA_946497585.1 uncultured Clostridium sp. | reverse complement strand
TATTACCCTTGAAGCATTTATATCATAGGCATTAGTCCTCATATTCTCTGCTGTCTAAGTGCCTGCATTTACGCTCGCTGTTCCTTCAAAGTTAAGATTTCTACTTATTCCTTCTGCTATTCCCTTTGCTGCATTATAAAGTTTTGGTGCACTGTTTGTTAGAGTTCTCGTTAATCCCTCTATCATATCAGGCATCCAAGTTTCATAGTCTCTAAGTGGTCCTTCATCGGGTCTCGAGAAGTGTAGAAAACTTTTAATTTTGTCTCCTACCCCTGCAATTGCATTACCTATATTTGAGAACATTCCTTTAACACCATCAATGAAACCTTGAATCATATCTTTTCCCCATTGCAAAGCTTTTCCAGGTAATTCCTTTAACGTATTCCAGATAGTTTCAATTATTTGTCCTGCGGCTTCTACTAATTTTGGAAAACTATTTATTATTCCATTTGCAAGACTAAGAATTAATTGCCATCCAGCCTCTAATAATTTAGGGGCATTATTTATTAATGCTGTTAATAATTTTCCTATTATTTCTGGTGCTTTTGCAATTAATTGTGGTATAGCATTTATTAAGCCTTGTGCTAAACCTAATATTAATTGAATACCTGCATCTATTATTAAGTCTATATTATCTAGTAATCCAGTAATTATAGTTATAAGTATCTCAAGTGCTTTTGGAATAAGAACTGGTAGCTGTTGTGCTATTCCAGTTACAAGTGATGCAATTATTTGCATTCCGCCTTGTATTATTGTAGGCAAATTAGCTATAAGAGCATTAGATAAATTTAATATTAATTCTGAGCCTTTAGCTATTAAATCTGGTATTTTAGAAGTTATACCATTTACTAAATTAGTTATTATTCCTGGTCCTTTTTGAGCAGCAGTTTGTAGCATTTGATTTATTTGAGTGCCAAAGTTAGTTTGTAAAAGTCCTAGTCCTGCAATTACCAAACCTGCGATTGCTGTTATATTAAATGCAGATGCAAAAGCTGGCATAAATCCTTGTAAAAGTGGCATTACTTTACCAAATAACCCACTAAAGCTTCCAGATATTTTTTGTATACCTGCATTAAAATTAGGAAGAACCGAATTAATCGCTCCACCTATTTTTGATTGTATTTGTTGGGTAAAACTTCCTACTTGAGAACCTACAGATTTAAAAATTCTAGATATTTTTCCTCCAAAGTTTTGAAAACCTTGACCCATTTTTCCTAATGCGGCTGTCGTTTTAGGCATAATGTCTGATGCTATCACACCTAAACCTCCACCAACTCCACTAGTAAAATTTTTAAATACCTGGGTAACTATTGATACTTTTGATGGTAAATTACCAATTGAACTTGCTAATTTTGGTATCTTTCCAGTTACACTTTCTATTGCACTGCTTGCTTTACTTAATCCATTAAAAGCACTACCAACTGTTTCAGTTGCTTTACCAACTCCCAATAATATTGGGGCATACTTAGCTATATTTACAAAAGCAGTTACAATCATATCTAATTTTTCTGGATTTAATGACTCTACTGCCGAGCTTATTTTTGAAACTCCGTTTGTTATTTGTTCAATTAAGCTCTTAACTGCTTCGTTTTCTTTAACTACCGCACCTATTTTATCTAATAGATTTTTTATTGATGTTGATAAATTATTTATAATGCCTGCTATACTACCAAGTTTTGTATCACTTGCTACTTCATTTATACTAGTTAGAATAGTAGTAAATCCTTTTTTAAACCTATTTGAAACATTTACTATTGCTGTTCCTATACTGTCACAAGAATTTCTTGCCTGTTCTTGAAAACTAATAATTCCTTCTGAGCCTTTTTCATCAAGTTCTACTACCTTATCCATAAACTCGTCCATAGAAAGGCTACCTTGCTGCAAAGCCTCATAAAGTCCATCTGTATCTATGTATCCCAATGTTGTAGCTACCTGTTTTAGTTGACCAGGCATTGCTGTCATCAGAGTCTTCCATTCTTCTAATTCGGGTTTTCCTTTTGAATAAGATTGTATAAGCTGTTCCATAGCACTCGTTTGTTGCTCTATTGGTGCATTTCCCGCAACTATTGCGTCATTCATTGCTAAAAAATATTTAGTAGATTTATCTATATCATTATTTTTAGCAACTAACCTCTGTACACTACTAGCTGCATCATCTAGTGTTGTTGGAAGACCATCAATTCCTTCTGATAGCATATCAATAGACCTGCTTGCATCTTCTGCACTAAAACCTAAATTTTGTAGTACGCGTGGATAATTATTTAAAGTATCAAATCTATTTATAGCGGTACTTAGTCCAGCTACAATTGCTCCTGTTGCTGCAGTACAAATACCTCCTACTTTTGTCATCGCTTGACCTGTTTTTGTGAATATGCTCCCTGCTTTCTCAAAAGCTTTAGACATAGAAACAGCTAATTTATTAGCTTTATCATTAGTCTCATCTATCGCTTTATTTGCATTCTTGTTATCTACTCCAACTGTTCCAAAAAGTGAAAATAATTCTTTAAGCATTAACTACCTCCTTTCTTGGGAGGCTTAAATCCCTTCAATATTTGTTTTGCCTTATTTATAGTTGCATCAATTTCTATTTTGCTCATTTTCTTAGTTTTAGATTTAAAATATTTTTCAGTAGCATCTTTATAAGTTTTCTTTTTCCATTCTTCAAAAGACATATCAGTATAAGGCTGTGTTGATAAATACAACTGCCACATTTTATCTTCTTCATCTTTCATTTTTACTTTTTCTACTGCCTTAGCAAAAATAGAATTTTCAATACAATAGTCCAAAAAAATTAGACCTGATGAGTATCTTCTCATTATCAGGTCTAAAAATTCTAATTCTCCTATTTTATGAATCTTGATGCAACCTTCATAAAATCCGCAAATTCCTCTTTATGAATAAAGTCAAAAATAAGTGTAAAATATAAATCCAAGTCCATATTTTCTATGTCTTCTACGTTCCAATTAATTACACTTGCTAATAATTTATTAATTTCTGGTAAAGCTTCATCTATTGCCTCTAAAACAATTGGTAATATTTCAAAGACAAGTTCTTTTCCCGCATTCATTAAAGATATTTTTTTATCTATTTCTGAATTATTATTTGCGTTTTCTTCACTATTTTCAATATCTGTATTTTGATTAATTGCTATTAATTTTTCACTGCCTTCTTCTGTAGTTTCACTCGTTTCTTTGGAAGCTTTCAATAATTCGCCAAAGTCTACATCAGACAAAGACTCTTTTATTTTCTTAAAGTTTAGTTTTCTTAAAACTTTAAGCATTGGGCTTATATCTTTTGATGAAAGTTTACGCATTGTGTATGGCCTAACCAAACTTGTCCCTTCTTGTTCTTCGGTTATTACACCATCCCTTTTTAATAAATCGGAGATTTCTGTTGTACTACTCATCTATATTGCCCTCCTCATTATTATCCTCATTATTCTCAGTTAAGCTATTTAATTGTGATTTTTGTAAATCTTCACTATTTGCTTCTGTTACTTGTGTTTGAGGATAATATATGTAATAAGGTAAATGCTCTAAATCAGCTTGCTCAAAGCTTGCTGTACATTCTACTGTTGCCGTAAATACGCTTACTTCTTTGTTTTTTGGCTCTAATTCTAAAGCACCTTCAATTATTCCGTTTTCGAATATAATAATTACTTGTTCACCAGATGTTAGAGTTCCTACAAATGCTATATTTTCAAAATAGTCATCGTCTCCTATATCTCTTTTTGATTTATAGATTTTGTATCCTTCGACTGTTTTTGTTTTATCCTCTTCCATGTGTAAAACTTCTACTAAATGTGATTCTTTTATTTCTAAAAGGTTTATTTCCATAGAGGCTGTTTCTCCAACCTTCTTTTCAAGTCCTTTTACCTTTACTGTTGCACCATCTGCCTCAATTGTTAGATATTCTGGTGTAATTGAGACTTTTCCTCCACCTTGGGTTGCTCCAAGTATTGTTCCATTCCAACCTGTTCCTTCTCCATATTTTAAATTTTTATAATATGCTCCTGCACCTAATAGAATTTCTTTAGGTGTTCCTTCGGTAATTCCGTGAGTTTTTAATTTACTCATAATATTTAATACCTCCATTCTTTAAAATCGATGTTAATTTCTATTCTTTTAAGCTCACTATCTTTAGTGTTATCTATTTCTTGTCCTGTTGCAGAACCTAAATAAACAGTCGTGTTATCGACTGTTTTTCTATAATCCATAAAATGCTCTATTATTTTATCTTTTTCATCTTCTAATACTGATATACCATTTCTTGAAAAGCCATCTAATATTATTACTCCTTCTTTGCAACCAGTTTCGTGTGAATTATCTGACTCTATGTATGTGTAAACCCAATACTGATTAGGAATTTTGCCTGTCCAGCTTTCATATTCTGCATTAATACCTATATTTCTAAGCTCATCGCCTAATATTTTAAGTGTCTTCATCTACTCATCTCCAAATATCTCTTCTGCTCTTTTTTTTGCCCAATTTTTTTTGCTTTCAAATGCTCTTGTCATTGCTCTTGTTGGCTTTTTACCATTTGTTTTATAAAAAGCTTTGCCTTCTTTATTATATACAATTGTTACTTTGCCATAATAAGTTGGCTTATTGTGTCCTGTAACCCATTCTACAGGCACATACCAAGCACCTTTTCTACCATCGCCATCTATTGCATATTCTCCTGTTCCTTTTTCTTCCCAAAGTGCATTTTCTAACACATTTCCTAAATACCCTTCGCATATATTCTCATCAATAAAATGCTTCCAATTTCTTTTTGTATTACCTGTATCTGTTCTAGTATTTCTTATAGTTTGAGATTCTAGCTCAGCTAATACTTCTTCTATCCATATCAAGGCTTTTTGACCTAAGCTTTTTTTTACACTTATTCGATTATCTTTAAAATCTACATTAGGTTTACCCATTAGTTTGACCTCCTATCAGCTTAAGATAAATTTCTAAGTGTTGATTTAACTCCATAGGATTATCTATATATTTAATATCAAAGACTCTGTTATCTATAAGTGCTCTTGACTTTTCAATATCAACCGTGCTTAAATCTACATAGTCACAAATAAATATATGCGTTGAATCTTCTATTTTAGCTTTATAGTCATAATTGCTATCTCCAGACATTAAATCTAGCCAACCAGTAATAGGCTTTAATATTGATTCATATTTCTCTATTTTTTTGCCTTTATTATCATAGGTATTTGTTTCTATAAGTTCTTGTATAATTAACTCTTTATTTCCACCTATCATACTAAAACCTCGCTTTACTATAGTCGTCTAAAAAGCCTAATAGAGATGCAGGATAGCCTTTAAGACTATTGTTTTTATCCATGTCAGAATATGTAATGCTATGTCTACTAATCGTTTCAGATTTAATACCCACCTTATTTCTAAGTCCTAAATCCCATTTTAATAGATTTATTACACCTTCTTGTACATCTTCTGGATATATAATCTTAGTTACAATAATTTTAGGGTCATCAAGTAATTTAGTGTCCTCTTCAATCGTTATTTTATTAGATTCAATGCTTTTTATAGTATAGGGTCCATCATTTAAGCAGTGAGTAAGCTCTATATTGTCTCCTGTATTTAAAATCTCTGCTAATTTTGTTGTTATAGCATTATCTTTTATTCGTCCCAAATCTCTTATTCTTGGGTCTATAAATTTATTATTTGTGTAACTTCTTATTGACTTTTCTATTGCTTTTAGTTTCCTTTTTAATTTAGTGTCATCTATATCAGCAAATTCTTTTTCTTTTTTTAGGTCTTCAATTCTAACAATCATAAGCTTTCCCTCTCTATTGATGAGAAGTTAGCTTTTAATTGCTAACTTCTTCAACTTTATATCCTTTTTCTTTGAACCACTCTAATACCCAGCCTGGTCTAACTTCGGCTTTTCCATATGCAAATTGTACGCCTGCTACTTCACCATTAAAGTTTTTTACAGGTGTGTGTACTATGTACTTTACTTCTTTACTCTTCTGGTTTACTACTTCTTTATCTTCTTGCTTTTCAGTATTTGTAGCCTTTACTGTGTCATTTACCTTTGCTGTTGGAATCTGTGTCTGAGTATTAGTCTTTTCATATTCTTCAACCGCTTTTTTAACTTCTTCATCTACATATAATTTTGTTTGAGCTTCATTCATTTTATCAGCTTTAGCCTTTTTAGTTGCTTTTGCTGTAACATCGGCTATTAATTTTTCTTTTTCGTCCATCTTGGCTTCCTCCTATTACACAATTTTAATATTTCTTAATACACCTGCTGCATGTGTGTCTTTTAAGGCTACTGCTGCAACCATTTCAACTTCACCTGTTTTTACAGCTCCAGGAGTAGTAAAATCTGGTAAGTAAGTATCAATAGCTTTATTTCCTGTAATTGTTACACCACAGAATCCCTTATCTACATCGAATCTTACTCCGTAAATATCTGTTAATCCTGTAGTATCTGTTTGTGTTTCTCCTAATCTTCTTGATTTAATACCTATTATTGGTTCTTCAGTAACTGTTACTTCTGCATCGTCGTCCTCTTCTTCTCCTGCTGTTACCTTATATTTATTTTTTAAATCAATTAATCTTACTTTGCCTTCACCAATAGTTGTTACTACTCTACCAAATGCTTCTTCACTTTCAGTTTTATATCCTAAAACTCTAGCTACAGTTTGTATTTTTGTTTTCATAGATTCGTTTAATAGTAAAGCTTGTGCACCTGTTGAATTAATTAATTTTAATAGTTCTTCATAGAATATGTCTGCATTTGCCTTTAATTTTTCCATTGTAGATAAGTCAATTGCAGCATTTGTATTATATTCTGTTGATGTTCCTACTAAGAATTTATCTAATCCATCAAATGCTAGATTATTTGTAGCACTATCACCGTTTATCATAGTATCATGGAATAACCCTACAGCTGCTCTTATCTTTTCAGATAATTGTCTATCCATATTTTCTAATTTACCTTCAATAGATTTTATTACTCTATCTATTTGAAAGCTACCACCAAATATTTTTAGCTTAACGGCCATTTCTTTTAATGCTGCTTCGCTTGGTGTATATTCAGAACCAATAGCTCTAAATGCTGCTTGGCTTGGCACTTTTGTTTGTACATATCCATAAACCAAAGTACTTCCTTTTCCACTTGGTGATACTGCATTATCGAATGGTAATAATTCTAATATCTCACTTTCTCTAATAAAGGTATCTACAACCTTTTCTGCTACTTTGTCGTCTTGTCCGACTGTCAAATCTGTTAATTTTAACATAATAATTTTTCTCCCTTCATATTACATATCTTCTTTAGGTGCATATTTGTCTTTTAATGCATCTAATAGTGTTGCTGGCTCTTCATTACCCTCATTTCCTGAGTTTCCTTTTTCTGAGCCTAATTTTTTTACATCTACAAATTCACCTGATTTAGATTCAAAATTATTTTTATATGTTTTCTTTATATCTTCAATATCAAAGTTTTTTAAGCTTCCTTTATCGTCTAATTCGACCTTATTCTCGCCATTTTTTATTTTAAACATTAAATAGTCAATATCATCAGTTTTAGCTTTATTTGAAAGAAGTGCTATTTTTATTGCATTGTCTATTTTATCTTGTTCTTGCTCTTCTTTCATTTTAGCGATTTCAGCTTCATATTCCTTAATTTTTGTTTGTAAACCTTCATTATCTTTATTTCCATCTTGTAATTTCTTAATTAAGTCATTAGCTTTTCCAAGCTCTCCATCTTTAGCATTGAAGTCATCTTGTAGTTTTTGATATCTTAAATCAATGTTTTCCTCTTTTGATGTATAAACTTTCATTTCTTTCATTTTTGCTATAACAGCTTGTATTTGTTCATCTGTATAGCCTAAGCTTTTTAGTAATTCTTCCATTATCTAATACCTCCTTAATACGTTTTTTACATGCCCGGCATGCTTAAGTTACCTTTCTTTTACGTCTAACCTTTAAAGACGAGAAAAACTGTTGTTCTTTTAAGGCTGCTACAGATAAAAAGCCATAAAAAATAGACGCTTATTTTCGCGTCTAAAGTTAATAACTATTTAATTTTATTAATAATTTAATATAGGGCAGTGCATTCACTGCCCTATAGTGCTGGATATATGGTAAGCATGCCATAAACTTACATCTCTCAGGCTCTTGCCCTGTTTGCCATCGGCGTGTGGTCGGCACAATATTTTACCACCACATATATCCTTTTTATATTGTATATATATTATATCATTTTTATTCATATTTGTCCAGTTTTATATAAATTATTTCCCCATTTTGTATTAACTTTCTATAATTTACATCTCTCATATGCCAAAAAGTTATAATAGAATTGCTTTTTTTACTATCATCAAGTTCAGTTGCTAATTTAATTACAACTTGTATGTGCTTATTATCTTCGGATATCGTTTTCAGCATTAGAACTGTATCTGGTTGCTCCTTATCTTTCAAAATATAATCTGGGTCTTTTATTATTTCATTTAAATATTGCGAATATTTTTCAAAATCTCCGCGGATGCCTTTTTTGAACGTGTTCTATTCTTTCTTTGGTTATTATTACCTTTTTAGTTATAATCTTACTTCCTAACTTTTTCAATTTTGTTTCATCTAAAAAGCCTATTTCCTGCAATTTTTCTACCCCTTTATTTTCTTGTGAAGCGACATCTTGGTTTTCATAAAAATCAAAATATTTTTTCTTAAAATCATTATAACTCTTTATGTCTTCAAATTCAACTAGGTTACCATCCACTATTTTAGTAAACTGCTCTTCACTTTCTACTGCACTTCTGGCTCGTTCTAAAACTACACATCTGCAATTAATATCTTCTGCAGCGATTCCAAAACCGTGTGGATACATAGCTTCTTTTCCACTTATCTTAAAGGGCTTATCTAATTCTTGTACTTGCCCATCTAATCTTGCATGTGTTTCTCTAGTTCTATTATCAAGAGTGGAATCCCATTGCTTAACAATATCAGCACCATTTTTCTTTGCTCTTTTCATAGCTTCATATTTTGACTCGCTTTGTACCCTTCCACCTTCAGTTCTAGCAATTCTATAAGCTTTATTCATATCAGCTTCACTGCATAAACTTATATTTCTTGCTATTTTTGAGTATGTAAAAGCTTGACTTAATCCTCGTGATATTTCGGCTTTAATAGTCTTTTTTAGTTCATTAGCGTTTTTATATAATCTCTGTGAGAGATTTAAGTCTTCTGTTTTCTTTTGAATACTCTTTACTATAGATTCTTGGTCTAAAGGCATAATAAAAGGAACGCCCTCACTTCGCATGTGATACTGCGTTCCTATAAATCCATCTTTATATGTTTTAGCTAGATATTCATTTATGCTATTTATATTATCATTAGATAATACATCAATTAAAGCTGTTAGTTGTTTTTCTAAGTTCTGCTGGTACTGTATTTGATATATCTTAGATTGAGTAATTTCACTACTTTGTAGTTCTTTTATTCTTTGTTTTATTTCCTTTAGTGCTTTTGTGTAATTATCCTTTAATTCTTTTAGCACTTGTTTTTCATTTTCTATTATCTGCTTTTCAACTTCAGCTTGTAGCCTGTCCATCTGCGTTCACCGCCCCGTTTTGCTGTATACCATCTAATGTCTCACTTGCCTGATTTAAGTCAATTTTATTTACTTCTATTTTATCTTTTATTTCTTCATAATCTAAGTCTAATACTTCGCATAATTCTTTTATAATAGTTTCATCATCTAGTTTGCTTGCAGCACTTAATATAATATCCACTTGTATTTGTTTTATCTCAGCTTCTGTTTTCTTTATAGCTGCATCATCTGTTTCACTTGTAGGTATTTCATATTCAATGCTTATATCTACGTCATTTAGTGTATAATTAGTATTATTGTCTCTATTTATTTCTTCAA
The DNA here is from genome assembly GCA_946497585.1 of uncultured Clostridium sp. Classification (GTDB taxonomy): domain Bacteria; phylum Bacillota; class Clostridia; order TANB77; family CAG-508; genus CAG-793. Next base: position 7,340 of record CAMMLF010000020.1, on the reverse strand, counting down.
GTTCTAACTCTATTAGTTGAGATAAAAAATCTTCTAAATACTTCTTAAGTTTATTACATTTAAGTACTAACAAAGTATATCTTGATTTTATAACTACGTTAGTTATATTTCCATCGCCTACTTGGCCTGCATTAAAGCCCATTCCAAACTTATAGATATTCTGCTCATCTAATTCCATTTTTGTTTTTCTTGCTTCATAGGGTACATCTATCGTCTTTATATCTACACCTCCATTATCCCCTACGCCAATCATTTTCTTAGATTTAATATTATGTTGTAATTTATCTAAATCATTGCCTTTAAAACCTTTTACTACATAAAGTGCATCTGCTACGTCTTGTAAATTATTTGATAATCCACAGCTCATTAGGTCATAATCATCAATTATTTTCTTAATAGGCTTTAAAGCACTTACTGATTTCTTGTTATTATTTAGCCTAAAAAATGGTATCTTATCATATCCTGGTTCGCTAGGTTTATATACTAATTCATTATTTTGTTTATATACCTTGTGAGGCCTTGGATTAATACTTTCATTTGTATCGGGCTCTATTGCACCTGTGCCTACTTTTATAAAGAAGTATCTAAATTTTGCGTCCCAAACTTCTATTTTCATAATAGGATTATTTTTTTCATCTATTCTGTCAACGTAGTAGTATATTATATATTCGGCATTATCGCTAGATTCTTCTTTTCTTACTTCTATTACTCCTAGGCTATCCGCGTTTTTGAATCTGGTTTTGTTATCTTTGTCTAGGTAGCCATACATGTAATTCCAGCCTTTTACTATAGTACCTTCGCAAGTATCTGATAGTTCACTTTTAAAGCTTTTATTAAATCTATCTTTTAATTCGTCATTTAAAATTGTATCTGTTTCTTTCTTGGCCTTAATTTCAAACTTACTAAGTAGAAATTGAACTTCCTGGTCTACTAACTCTGTAAAAAATGGGTGGCTTATCTTTATATTACTTCTACTTGTATCTTCTACTATTTCATCATCTGCATTAAAATAATATATCTTATAATCTAGTATGTCATGTTCTGCTTCATAGTATTTTTGGCCTATTCTTGCTCTTCTTTTTGCTCTTGAATTTTTATCTATTTTTATTAATTTATCTATCTCATCTGGTTTTAGCATTTTCAACCTCCTAGTATATCCATGCTGTTGTATCTAACTTTCTAAGTAAGCTACTTAAGCTATCTGGGCTATCATCATGTGCTGCATTTTCTGTATAGTCTAATATTTCATTTATATAATCTGGGTCTGTTTCTTCTACAAATCTTATATTTGCCCACTCTTGTTTTAAATAGCTTGAAATCTTTATAAATTTATTCGTTGTTTCATTATATTCATCTACAAATAGCCCTTCTTTCCTAAGCATATCTGCTACATAGCCTTTATCTGCATTCTTTTCAACTGCTATGCTTCCTAATCTATAATGTTGCATAAGCCACACAATTTCCTCTACACAATTATTAATATGTTTATCCCATCTTTTGCCTATAACTATCTTCATATTGCCTATTTGCTTTAATCCAGTGAAAGCTGTTCCATCTTCTCCTCCAAATGCTGCGTCAACGTGTGCTATTCCGTTATATAACAAATCTGGTGTTGAGTCTATAATAAATTGAGGATTAGTAAACAAAGCATCTTCTGATGCTATATGCTTTAATTCATAGTTTGCTGCAAATAAAGAAGGTGTCATTTTATTTCTGATTTCTTCTATTTGCTCTCTAGTCATAAGTCCTGTATGATAGCAGTCATATATTTTTTTGTTAGGCATATCTGTTATTGCATCTTCTTTGTGCCAAGGTGTACCTGTATTGAAAAATCTACAATTCTCTCCTCTGTTTTTTATATTTTGCAATTCCATATATGCTAGTTTTGTTCTTTTTCTTTCTGCTGGTGAAATTCTATCTTGTAGATTAACTATATCATCGGTTATTATTAAATCTCCGTGTTTACCTGTTATTGACGTCTTTATACCTAGTCCTAGTAGCTGTGAAACACCTCGATTAGTTGTCTTTAGGTTTGTATTTATTTCTTGTGCATTATCTACTGTAAACTTAAGTTCTTTACCATAAATTTTGCTAACAAAGTGTTGCATTACAGGACTAAGAAGTATATTTTTTATTTGATTAATAACCTCTTTTACGTCATCATCTGTTTTTCTAAAGAAGTCTATTGCTAGATTAGGATTAACAATTCCTATTAAAATAGCAATCGCTAATGATATGCAAGTTGTTTTATATGAACCCCTGTGTGCTAATAAAGTCTCATCTTCTTTAGAAAACATCATCATCTTTATCCATCCATTATGTAAATCTGTTAAGTCTTTAAATCCTAACCAATGCCCGATTTTTATTGGTTCATCTATCACTATATCTAAATATTGCTTGGCTTCTTTATTCATTAGCATCAACTTTTCTTTTTATATACTCATCTATTTCTTTTATTGTGTCTTCTGATGATTTTGATATTTCTATTTTCTCTTTAAACATACCTAAATGCTTGCCTAATAGCTCAGCTGCTCTTATCTTATCTGCCATTTTCACTTTTTTAGTATCGCCTATGTATTCTCTATCGTCTCCTCGCCCTTCATACTCTTCAAAAGATTCTACTCCTATAATTGCTCCCGCTGTATCATCATCTAGGTCCTATTTAGGCCTTAGATTTCCATTTTTCTCCTAAAAGTTCCTGATATTTGCCAATGCTATTTTTGCAAGCTCTTCTATTATTCTTTGCTGGGTAACTCCTGACTTCTCTTCTAAAGCTTTTTGCTTTATGTCTATATATTCTTTTACCTTAGCATTTCTTAGCAATTTACTTCCATTCACGTTTGCTGTTTCATCTTTTTTACAGCTAGGATATGCTGCTTTATATGCTCTAGTCGCATTTAGGTCTATCAAATATTCATCTGCAAATCTTTTTTGTGCTGGTGTCATTTATTTCATCTCCTAAATTATTGAGTGCATAGTTCTATGATGTTTTAGAAAATCCATTGCACTCCAATAAGTTAATCCTTTTATTTTTACTGTGCTTATAAACTTCTTTGCACTTTCAACTGTCCATTTTCTTTTTCCCATTATTTTTCTCCTCATAACAAAGAAGCCACCCGCATATGCAAAGTGACTTCTTTGATAAATCTATTTTATTCCCTGGTCTAGTAGCTATTATATATATATCATATTTCAAAGGTGAATTACAATGAACTGAGGTGAAGTATTTTAAATTTTTGAATATAAGTACAAAGCTTCTCCATGCAATTGAATAGTCCATCTTTCTGAATATCCTAATTTTTTTGCTACTTCTGCCCATTCATTCGCTCTGGTATACCTGTAAAATAATATGTCCCTGTATGGAAACCCTAAAGATTCTATTTTATCATCTATGTCAAACTTTTTCATCAAAAGTTGCTTTATTTTATAGTCACTAATGTCTTTTAACTGTTCTAATCTTGCTATTGAATCTCCTATTTTATCATTAGATATATTATTGCTATTTGTTTTAGTAGGAGATAATGTTGGTGTCACTTTAACTGCTAATGCTTTCGTTTCTTCAATATCTCTTAGTTTTTCTTCGATATATCTTATGTTATATCTATAAGCCCTTAGTTCATCTTTTGCTTTAGCTATTGCTTTCTTTTCTTCTTCTGTTAATTGTCTTTTTTCTTGTTTTGGCATTCTTCTGTTCTCCTTTCTATTCATCAAAATATTGAATTAATAGGTCTCCAATCCTAGTTGTTAATTTCAAATTTTCTTTTAAATTACTTGCCACTTCATCTGCTGAAACTGGTAAGTCTAATGCTTCAAATCTAAAACCTTGCTCTTGTGCAAATTTTAAAACTTCGGTTATTATATCTTTTTGTAAATCTGTTCCAAATTTTATGTCTCTTATTTGTTTATTTATAAAATCATCAGAATATTTAATCTCTTCATTTAATTCTTCTATTTCCATTTCTAAATCACTATTTTTTGAATATAGCTCATCATTTGATTCCAATTCTACGTCATAGTCATTCTCTAAACTTTCGTATTCTTCTATTGCTTTTTCATATTCTGATATCATCTGTTCTTTTGTAAGTTTTCTAAAATTCTTAATATCTATCAACTTTTGTATTCCTCCTTTATCTTTTTAATTCTTGCTTTTAAACTATTAAGTAATGCCTCTTGTCCATCTTTTTTGCTTTCTAATGCCTCAATTACATCTACGTCTCTGCATCCATCAATTACTAAATTATGTATGAATACTGTTTGTGTCTGTCCTTGCCTATACAATCTTGCATTTGCTTGCTGGTATAGTTCTAAACTCCAGTTTAATCCAAACCAAACTATGTGATTCCCTCCGTCTTGTAAGTTTAGTCCATATGCTGCTGATGCAGGGTGTGCTAAAAGTATATCTAATTCTTTATTATTCCATTTCGCTATATCTTGACTATCCTTTAAAATACCTATTCTAAGTTTTAAGTTTTTCAAAGCTCTTTGGATTCTCTCTAAGTCTGATTTAAAGTTATAGAAAATCAAGAGAGGTTGACCTTGTGCTTCTTCTATAAGTTCTAACAAGGCTTCAATTTTACAATTATGAACCTCTAAATAATCTTTTCCATTTTCTTTATATACTGCACCATTGCAGTACTGCAAAAGCTTATTTGTTAATGCTGCTGCAGATGTAACATCTATTTCTTCTTCATCTAGCTGTAATATCATATTGCGTTCAAATTCCTCATACCCTTTTTGTGCTTTACTATCTAATTTTATAAATCTATTGTCTTTTACTAGTTTTGGCATTTGTAAATAGTCTTTTGCAGATAAGCTTATACAAATATCTGAAATTTTATCTTTTATTAACTTTATAGAATTTTCTTTTGGTTTATATGTAAATATTCTTTGACTATCTCGTTTATCTGGTAAAAAGTAGTTTTCTCTATAATGTGTTATAAATTTTCCTAATCTCTCACCTTGGTCTAATAAATATATCTGTGCCCATAAATCTATATACCCATTCGGTGCAGGTGTACCTGTTAATCCTATAATTCTATGAATGAGTGGTCTTACTCTCTTTAATGCTTTAAATCTTTTAGAATTATTATTTTTGAAACTTGATAATTCATCAATCACAACCATATCAAATGGCCAATCGTTTTGATAATAATCTACTAACCATTCTACGTTTTCTCTATTAATTACATAAACGTCTGTATTTGTATTAAGTGCCTTTATTCTTTTTTTAGTTGTTCCTAAAACTGGCATTACTCTCAATAACTTTAAATGGTCCCATTTTTCTTGTTCTCTAGTCCATGTATCTTCTGCTACTTTTTTTGGTGCAATAACTAGTACTTTATAGACTAAAAATCTATTATATTTCAAATCATTTATTGCTGTTAGTGTTATTATTGTTTTTCCTAAGCCCATATCCAGAAACAAACCTAACTTGTCGTCTGTAATGCATCTACTAATACAATACTTTTGATAATCATATGGATTAAATTTCATACTTTGCCTTCTTTCTCGAGTCATACCAGAAATTTATTCCATTTATAAAAACTTCAATGTCTTTCTCGCTATTTATAATCATTACAAAGCATCCTAATTTTTTAATAAATGACATTTGCATTCTCTGCAATTTTGAAGGCTTGCCATTGTGCCTTTTAAGTTCTGCAAATCCTACTTTTCCATCTGGAAGTATTACAAGTCTGTCTGGCACACCGAGAATTACCAGGGCTTACAAATTTATAGGCTACACCCCCAAGTTCTTTTATTCTATCTCTGAATTTTGATTCAATCTTCTTTTCTAACTCTCTTGCTGTATAGACTTTTCTTGTTTTTATATATCTATCCTTCGTTTCCATTTTTCCTCCTTATTTTTTTTGTTCGCAAAATATTTTTCTGGTTGGAACAAATTCTCATTTTTCTATAATATTTATAATATTTGAGAAATTAGGCAATTAGGTTATTACCTAATTTCTCTATTCTCTCAATTTTTTATGTTTTTAGTAATTTTATTCCAACCTTTCCAACTTTCGCTTCACATATTACTATCACTTACTTATATGTGTTGGAAGTGTTCTAAAATTCTTCCAACTTGCTCCAACTTCGGTTGGAATCGGTTGGAATACTTTTTATTACTTTCCAACCATTACTCCAACCCTAATTATGCCTTAAAAATCCACTAGTTTGCCCATAAGTTTTACCAAATTTTATATTTGATTTATATGAGTATTCCAACCTCTTTCTTATAATGTCTAAAACTCTTTTTCTGTCTACTGCTGTCTGCCTTTGAGGCTCTATTGAAAAACAAACACTTAAAATCTCACTTGCACAAATTCTGTCTCTATCTACTACATTTTTATCCTCTTCACTATTGAATAACCAATAATTTTTTTGAGCCTCTATACTTCTGTCAAACCAGTCAATTGGTATTTTTCTTGACAAGTACTCGCTTATTACACTTTCCCAAGGGTCTACTATTAATCTTGCTTTTTGTTCCGCTTCTGCTACTTTTAGTACATCTCCTTCAAGATACAATGCTTCTCCTGTTCTAAATCTTACAATGGCCTCCGCCCAAATCTGGTCTTTTTCACTTTCAAGGTACTTGAATACATTTTTCGTAGGTTTATTTACTCCTACTTGGACTGGCCAATATCTTCTATTTCCTGTACTATCCCTTAAGAACTCATCATCATTCGTTGTTCCAAAAAATACACAATGCCTTGGATGCTCTTCTTCCCTTCTCTCATATGGTGCTCTGTACTTATCCGTTTTTTGTCCTAAAAACTGCTTTAATCTGTTGCTATCTGCTTTATTAAACCCTTGAAGTTCTGGAACTTCTACTATAATACAATTTTGTAGTAGCAATAATGTATCTTTACTATTGAAATCAACTATATTATCCGTAAACCAGTCGCCTGCGAGTTTGTTAAGTATTGTACTCTTTCCTATTCCTTGTTTTCCTGTCAAAATTACCATATTATCGAATTTAACTGGCTTTTCAAGTATTGCTCTTGCAACTACTGCTACTAAAGACTTTCTAGTTACTTGTCTTACATATTCTGTATTCTCTGCTCCTAAATAGTCAACTAAAAGTGTATCTAATCTTTGCTTTCCATCCCATGTTAGGTCTTCAAAGTAATCTTTTGCCACATTTACAGAATTTCTATTTTTTAGTATAGATAAAGCATCATTTATTGAACTTACACTCTTAAATCCATCATAAAATTTCTCAAAGTATCCTCTTAGTTCTGCATCATCACTATCTGACCAAAGTTTAGGATAGGTTTCCCCATTTCTTCCCCAGGGCATTGCTTCCTTTATTAAGAATCTATTAGAAAATCTATCAAATA
>CAMMLF010000019.1 GCA_946497585.1 uncultured Clostridium sp. | reverse complement strand
ACATATTTCAATGTGTTGCGGACTTTTTATTTCTTTTAACTGTTAAAAACAGGATATTAATCTACTATGCTTATAAATTTACAATAAGCACAAAAAATATGCAATAGAAATATTAAATTTGTAATATAAATTTAATATTCTATTGCTAATCAAGATTATTTTTCATATTTTTAAGTTTTATATATTCACATTTTCATCTAATTGTTTTATTTTTTCAAGTGCCCTTTTACTTAAACTTTCATACCTTTTCTTTTTATCTTTTATTTTTTCTCCTTCTAAAGGATGTAAAATTCCAAAGTTTGCATTCATTGGTTGAAAGTTATCCTTTGGTGTTGAGATGTAATCTGCTAGTGCTCCTATCATTGTTTCTTTTGAAAAAGTAGTTTCTTCTATAGTTTCTCTATCACTTTTTGTAAATTTATATTCTTTTATTTTATTATTTACATTTTCTTTGTTTTCTAATTTGCTTAAGGTTGCACTTTTTAACAATTCTATGTTGGCATTATTATATTGCTTTACCGCATTTAAACTTGCCACCATACCAGAAGATATTGATTCAACATATCCTTCTACACCTGTTATTTGTCCTGCAAAATATACATTTGCTTTTTTCTTTAAATTGTATGTATTGTCCAATAATTCTGGTGAATTTATAAATGTATTTCTGTGCATTACACCATATTTTACAAACTCTGCATTTTCTAATCCTGGTATCATCGAAAATACTCTTTTTTGCTCTCCATATTTTAAATTTGTTTGAAAGCCTACCATATTGTATAGTGTTCCATCTGAGTTATCTTGCCTAAGTTGTACTACAGCATATGGTCTTTTTCCTGTTCTAGGGTCGTCGAATCCTACTGGTTTAAGTGGTCCAAATCTTAATGTATCAATCCCTCTTTTTGCCATAACTTCTACTGGCATACAGCCTTCAAAGATTTCTCCTTTTTCAAAATCATGAAGTGTTACTACTTCTGCATTTATTAGTTCTTGAACAAAGTTTTCGTATTCTTCTTTATTCATTGGAAGATTAATGTAGCTATTTGTATCATTTTTTTCTACTTTGCTATTTACTAATTCATCAGCGTTATCAGTTATTTCATATACATTTGGCTTTATATTAGAACCCCTTACGATATTATTTTTATTATATTCTGAAATTCTATTATGCCATTCTTCATGCGTTTCGTCCTTTTTCTTTTCTTGCTCATATCTATCTCCATAAAAAGCAATGTTAAAATCTATGCTGTCTTTTTCTATAATAGGAGCCGCTGCATCATAAAAATGTAAATCATTTTCTCCAGTTAGCTTTTTTATTCCTATAGATAATGAGTCAGATGTAAGTGGTCCGGTTGCAATTATTGTTATTGCATCTTCATTTATTAAGTCTTCAAAAAAGATTGGATTTGCATGTGATTTATCATTTTCTTGTGTTGAATTTTTATCTAATTTATTAGTAACATTTTTTTCTTGAGATAAATTTACATTTTCATCAGTTATTGTTTCGTCATATTTGCTTACAACTTCTTCATTAATTACTTCAATATTAGGATTGTTCTTTAATTCTTCTGTAACTTTTTTAGCAAACTCTTCTCTATCCACTGCCAAAGCTTGTCCTGCAGGAACTGCTGTTTCATCTGCAATTTTTATAAGTAAAGAATCTAGTCTTCTTAATTCCTCTTTTAGTAAACCGCAAGCATTTGTAAGTAAATTTGATTTAAAAGAATTACTACATACAATTTCTGCAAAGTTACTATTAGAATGAGCAGGCGAAAACTTTTCTGGTTTCATTTCATAAAGTTTTACTTTTATACCTCTTTTTGCAATTTGATAAGCCGCTTCGCTTCCTGCTAAGCCTGCACCTATTATATTAATGTAATCTTCCATTTTGATTAACTTCCTTTCTTTTTAATAAAAGTTCCAATATATGTTCTCGAACATTTCAAGTGAGCGTAGGCAGCGGGCGTACTTAAAGTTTGCAATATGGTTTATCTGCCGAGTGGAACGTGCGAGCTGGAGCGAATAGCGACCCGCGAAGCGAAATGAGAGAGAATATATATTGGAACTTACTATTTAATGCTATATGATGATTTATAAAAGCGACGAATTTACTCAAACAAATCCATAATCTCATCCTTCGACAATTTGCTAATGAATGTTTCATTCATTGAAAGCATATCTTCTGCAAGTTTCGCCTTTCTTTCTTGCAAATTATATATTTTTTCTTCAATTGAATTTTTAGTAATTAATTTGTATACTTGAACATTCCTTTTTTGACCTATTCTATATGTTCTATCTGTTGCTTGATTTTCGCTAGACACATTCCACCATGGGTCATAATGTATTACCATGTCCGCACCAATTAAATTTAATCCTGTTCCTCCGGCTTTTAATGATATTAAAAATACTTTTATATCATCATCATTGTTAAATTCATTTACCAAATCCATTCTATCCTCTACTTTTGTTTGTCCTGTTAATTTAAAATATTTTATATTCTCTTTTTCGAATTCTCTTTCTAAGTAAGTAAACATAGATGAGTAACCTGAAAATAGTAAAATTTTGTGTCCTCCATTTATTGCATCCTTCACTATTTCCATACATTGATTCAATTTGCTGCTTTCCCCCTCATAATTTTCTATAAACAAGCCTGGATGACAACATATTTGTCTTAATCTCATAAGTAAAGCTAGTATTTTTATTTGACTATTAGCTATGCCATTTGCTTCAATTTCTTCTTTAGCCTGCTTTTTAGCACTTTGCATATATGATAAATATATTTTTAATTGTTCACCTGTCATTTCATTATTCAGCACAGTAATTGTTTTTTCAGGAAGTTCTGTAAGTACATTTTCTTTTATTCTTCTCAAAATAAATGGTTCAATCATATTTTTCAATTTTGCCATAGCCTCTTTGTCTTCATCTTTACTTATTGGTGTTTCATAAAGTATTTTAAATTTATTATATGAATATAAATATCCTGGCATTATAAAGTCAAATATTGACCATAATTCTGAAAGTGAGTTTTCTATTGGTGTACCTGTTAATGCAAATTTTGTATCTGCATTAATTCCCTTTATTACTTTTGCATTTTGTGTATTATTATTTTTAATATATTGAGCTTCATCAGCTATAATATATCTAAAATTGTAGTTTTTCTCTTTATATAAATTAATATCTCTTTTTAACAAATCATATGATGTTATAACTATGTCATAGTCAGGAATATTATTTATAATGTTTTCTCTTGCCTTTGAATCTCCACTAATAACAACAGTTTTAAGACTTGGTGTAAATTTACTTGCCTCTTCTTTCCAGTTTAGACAAAGTGAGCTTGGGCATACAACCAAAACTGGTCTTCTTTCTTCTTCATTAGTATTTTCAACATAAGACATTATAACTGCTAATAGTTGAATTGTTTTTCCAAGACCCATATCATCTGCTAAAATTCCACCTAATTTATATTCATCTAAAGTTTTTAACCAGTCAAATCCTACTTGTTGATACTCTCTTAAATCTGCTTTAAGTCCTTTTGGCAATACAAATTTATCTGAAATTTGCCTATTATATACATCATCTATAAGCTGTCTATAAGATTCTCCCTTTTTAACAACAATGTTTTCATTCTTTTTAAGAATTTTGTCTAAGTACATTCCTCTATATATAGGAAGTTTTAACTCTCCGCTAATTAATTCCTCATAACTTGCATTTGTACTGTCCGAAATCTTATCTAATATATCCATTGTTTCTGAATTTTCTAAGTCAACAAACTCCCCATTCTTTAGTCTATGGTATCTTTTTCTTAACTTATATTTTTTCATTATTTCAGCTATTTCTTTTCTGTCTATGTCTATATTAGATAAATCTATACTAAGCAAATTATTCTCAATTTTAACACCGATTGAGTTTATTTTTGGCCTCATTATTTGCTTATTTCTAAAGTCTTCAGTTGCCAAAACTTCGAATTTTGAAATATATTCTTCTATACCTTTTTGTAAAAAATTGAATATATCATCATCTTTTACAAGTACTAGTTTATTATTTCTTTCATCATACATAAATCCAGAATTGCTGAATAAATCTAATGCTTTAGATTCTTGGGCTGCATTTCTTGGAATTTTTTTATCTACTTGCTCAAATGGGCTAAATTCAAAGTCATCATATATAAATTTTAAATCTGCTGTAATATAATTTTTCTTATTATAATCTAAGAAAACTTTAACCTTCAATTTTTTAGGTAAATATTCAGATAATTCTTCACTATCTACATTATTTATATTTACCTTATCCTTCATAAGTGGTATGATTAATGAATAAAAGTCAGCAAATTCATACTTTCTAAGAATAATTTCCTTTGTAAAATTAACTTTAAATGTGTTAAGTAATTTTATTACAGTCTTTTCAAAATCCTTTGAACATTTATACATTTTATCATCTTGCCAAAAGTATGTGAATTCTTTACCTTCTACAATAATATAATTGAAAACATCTATGTTAGTAGCAAGCGCATAATCTGTATCATTTTTATTTTTTAGTTCAAACTTTATATCAGGTTCGTTATCCACAAATTGTACGCTTTCTGTGGAATAATCGCCATATATTTCTATTGTTTTTCCTTTTAAAATTTTGAAAAATTCATCTAAACCAGTATTAGACAAAACAATATATGCCTTATCTAGTGGAGTAGTATAATATCTATCTTCGGCTTCATTTGCATATTTTATTATTTCTGCATATTTTAAAATAAAATCTAAAATTGGAAGGCTTTCTTCCTCAAAATTTTCCCTAATATGCATAAATTCTAGTTTTGCGCCATATTTATAGTTTTCAGCACTTTGCATTCTTGTATAAAATTCAGTTAAATCCTTTATTTTATACATTTGCTTATTACCTATTCTAACTTCTAATCTAAAAGTTTTTAAATTATCTTTATATATTAATCTTGGCTCAATTTTTACTTTTTCTGAATATACCAAATTTACTTTTTCATCATTTTGCTCATCTAGATAAAATGAGCTTATCATCTGTCTATAAATTCTATATTTTTCGTTATTTTGATTTTTGCTATGAGTATTTTTTATTATATTTGTTTGATTTTTAATAATTTGAATATATGATGGGTTACTATTGAATTCTAAAGCGGTTGCTAAAATATGCTTACATGTACCATATGTTGACTCATAATCTGGGCATGTACAGTTTAAATTTTCTATTTCTCCATTTCTTACTTCTATATATGTGTGGTAGGTGTCATTTTTTCCCTTAACTTCTGCATGAATCGAAAAATTATTTGAATTTTCATAATTAACTTTTGTGATTTTAACATTGTTATTTGATTTAATATCATTTGCTTTTTCTGCTCTTTTGTCTCCCGCCGAAATCTCTAGTTCATGTAAAACCTCATCATTTACAATCATTTCATTACTCCCCACTAAAATTATGATTTTTATAATAACTAAGACTATTTTTATTTAATAATTGCATTTTTTAGTGTATTTTTATGTTTATAATATGCAATTTTTCGTCACTTAAACTAGTATTATATTATACTACAAAATTCAAGATTTCACAAGGGGATTTTTAAAAATAATTATGCAAATATTTTGTGTAAACTTATAGACTTGTGTGACAATATATGGTAAAATGTAAATGCCTCCGGAGGTAGGAAGGAGGCACTCATGAATAATTTGATTAAACTAGTTGCTCTCATTATTGTGTATATAATTATACATAAAGATGAAGAGAACTAAAGAGGAAAAAGCTAGGAGAACCAACCTCCTAGCTTTTTTAAGGCTTCAATTCATAATTTGATTAAGCTTTGCTATAATTATTATACATATTTTTCCTATTGTTGTCAATAGTTTTTTGCATGATTTGTTCACGCAAACGCCTTTCCAAATAGAATTAGCTTTTACAGTTAACCGTTCATACAAAAGAGCCAACCTTAGCTGGTTGGCTCTTTTGCATTAGAGGTAATGTTTAGGTAGAAAGACAAAGAATGTCATTTTGTCTTTGTAGCTACAAAGTAAGACCATTCCATCCCGAACATCGAAGAGAGCAGCCTTTTTAGGTGGCTCATTCTTCAAGTTTTTCTTAGGAAAGACGAAAGTTACCTCCGGATAACGCTGTGCAGTTTCAAGCAACAATCTGTACCCGGGTTTACTTTCTACCTCTAGCTCTCCACCATCGTGTTTCCGTTTCAAAATGTAAGGAAGCTTAGCTAAAAGCTCTTTTCCTTTCATTTTTTTGACTTTTTTGCTCATGATTGAACCTCCGTTTATCGTTCAAATTTACGAATAAATTAATTATAACATATTATTATAAATTATGCAAATATTTTGTGTAAACTTATAGACTTGTGTGACAATATATGGTAAAATGTAAATGCCTCCGGAGGTAGGAAGGAGGCATTTATGAATAGTTTGATAAAATTAGTTGCTCTTATTATTGTGTATACTATCATACATAAAGATGAAGAGAACTAAAGAGGAAAAAGCTAGGAGTTCGCAGCTCCTAGCTTTTTTGGCCTCTATGATAATTTGATAAAATATTGCTATAATTATTATACAAATTTTTCCTATTGTTGTCAATAGCAATTTTCAAATTATTTATTTGTCATTTCTTCTTTTGCAAGAAGTTCATTCCATCTTTTATCTACTTCTTCTTGGAATTTTTCTATCATCCACTCATTACCTGGTTTAAACATATGTTTAAATCTCTTTTGTGGTTTTAAAAATTCCTCAACTGGTAGTTTTTTAGCTGGTTTATATGTTATATGATATACACCATCTACAACTTCATACATTGGCCAGTAGCATGTTTCTACTGCTAATTTATTAAGTTGCATTAAATCCTCTGTTGGATATCCCCAACCTCTTGGGCATGGAGCAAGTACATTTAAGAATTTTGCTCCTTTCGTATATATAGCTTTTTCGGCTTTTTCATATAAATCTTTAAAATTCATATATGCTGCAGTTTGAGCTACATATGGTAAATGATGAGATACCATTATTTCTGTTAAATCTTTTCTTACTTGCATTTTTCCAGGAATAACTGTTCCTGCTGGTGATGTTGTTGTATCTGCAAATTGTGGTGTTGCAGATGAACGTTGAATACCTGTATTCATATATGCACCATTATCATAGCATACATATGTCATATCATGACCTCTTTCCATTGCGCCTGAAAGAGCTTGAATACCTATGTCATATGTTCCACCATCTCCACCAAAGCAAATGAATTTTGTATTTTCATCTTCTGGTAATTTTCCTTGTTTTTTTAATGATTTATATGCAGCCTCTGCACCTGAAGCTGTTGCTGCTGCACATTCAAATGCAGTATGAATATATGAATCTGTCCAAGATGTGTATGGATAAATACAAGTTGAAACTTCCATACAACCTGTTGCATTAGACACAACTACATGGTCTTCTGGATGTACTGCTCTTAGTACCATTCTTGCTACTGGTGGAGCACCACAACCTGCACACATTCTATGTCCTTCTGAAAACCTTGATGGTCTATTTGCTACTACTTCTTTTACATTATACATAGTTTTTTATTTCCTTTCTATAATAAATTATATAATTCTCAATTATACATAATTATTATTTTTTTTAACATTTTATTCTTTTTTCCATAGATATTTTATTTACTTTTTAAACCTAAAAATCTATAAGGATTGCTCATATCTTTTAGATTTTGTAAATCGCTATATACTGTTTCTATTTGACTTTCCGTTACATCTCTACCACCAATACCATAGCAATAATTTATTGTTGATACATTCATATTTAATGTGTACATAGCTGATGTAACATCTTCATATAATGGTCCACCTGTTAGATTTAAGATTGGTGTTTTATCTAGTATTGCAACTGCTTTGGCTTTAGACAAAGCTTTGGCAATTTCTTCGCCTGGGAATGGTCTAAATACTCTTATTTTTAGAAGACCTGCTTTAACACCATTTGCTCTTAATCTATCAATAACATTTTTAACAGTTCCTGCTGTTGAGTTCATACAAACAACAACATATTCTGCATCTTCCATTTTATATTCTTCAAATAAGTCATATTTTCTACCTGTTAATTTTTCAAAATCTTTTGCTACATCTACTATAACTTGTTTTGCATTTTTCATAGCTTCCCATTGTTGTCTTTTATGTTCAAATAGATATGGTTGTAAATCCATAGGTCCCATAGATATTGGATTTTTTCTATCTAATAAATAATGTTCTGGTTTATATGTTCCTACAAATTTTCTAACTTCTTCTGTTTCTATTAATTCTATATTTTCAATAGAATGAGAAGTTATAAATCCATCTTGGCATACCATAAGTGGTAGTAGTACATCTTTATTTTCAGCTATTCTATGAGCCATTATCATATTATCATATGCTTCTTGGTTTGTTTCTGAAAATAGCATTATCCATCCACTATCTCTTACTGCCATTGCATCTGAATGGTCACTGTGTATGTTAAGTGGTCCTGAAATTGCTCTGTTTACTAGTGCCATAACTATTGGTAATCTCATACTAGAAGCAATTTGTACCATTTCCCACATATATTCTAGACCATTTGCTGATGTGGCTGTCATGGCTCTAGCTCCTGCTGCTTCAGCACCTATACAAGCACTCATTGCACTATGCTCACTTTCAACTGCAACAAATTCTGTATCAACTTCTCCATTATCTACATATGTAGAAAAATATTGTGGAATTTCTGTTGAAGGTGTTATAGGGAAAGCTGCTACAACATCTGGATTTATTTGTTTCATTGCAAATGCTGTTGCTTCATTTCCACTTAGTCTTTCTCTAATACTCATATTATTTTCCCTCCTCTTCCATTGTTATTGCTCCAAATGGGCATACTTTGCTACATACTCCGCATCCTTTGCAAAAGTCGTAATTGAAATCTTCTCTTTTTTGTTCTTTATTTACTGGAATAGAATTCTCAGGGCAAACTGGGAAACATAATCCGCATTGTTTGCATTTATCTGGATGAAATACTGGTTTCATACTTCTCCAATCACCAGTTTTAAATGTTTTAGAGTTTCCAGCATCATAAATTGTTCCACCTTCGGTCATATCTTGCCAAGGTGTGTTATTATTTATTTCCATCGCATTTTTCCTTTCTAAGTGGTATTATTTCCACTTTGTTAAAATTATTGCATTTTATTCTTTTATTTTTTTGTGGTTGCTAAGGTTAATTTATTCTACGCATTATTGAATCTTTTTCACTTCTTTTAAAGCTACTTCTACTGCTTGCATATTTCCTGGAATAACCTCAGGCTTTTTAGCAAATTTATGTTTAAAAGAACTTTGCATATCATTTATAAATTCTTCGTCTGTCATTATACCTGTAACTTTAACTATTGCTGCAAGCATTGGTGTATTAGGGAAATATCTTCCTAATGCATCTACTGAAATTTTTCTTGCATCAATTGTATAAACACTACCATTATATCCTTTTAATAATGGTTTTATTTCATCGATTGTTTTTGTTGTGTTAATTAATATTGCTCCATCTTCTTTTAAGCCAGATGTAACATCTACTGCTGAAAGCAAAGTATCGTCAACAACTACTACATAATCAGGTTCATAAACATTACTATGTACTCTGATAGGTGTTGTACTTATTCTGTTGTATGCAGTCATTGGTGCTCCCATTCTTTCTGGTCCATATTCAGGGAAACCTTGAATATATTTACCAGTATTGAAGGCTGCATCTGCTAATAATAATGAAGCTGTTTTCGCTCCTTGGCCACCTCTACCGTGCCATCTAATCTCAATTAAATCCTTCATTAATTGCCTCCTTTATTTTTTCTAATATTGCTTTGTCTTTTGTACACACTTAGTATATATTTAAAATGTTTTGTTGTCAATTGAACTGACCAAAGATTTTACTTTTGGGACGGTCCTTTTCGTAAAATTTATATTCAAAGAAGTCACAATATATGTTCTTGACATTTCAGTGAGCGTAGCAGTGCGAGCATATTAAATTAATTCTAAGTAGAACTGCGTAGCGTAACGTGCAAGCTGGAGCGAATAGCGACCGCGCGGTGAAATGAGAAAGAACATATATTGTGTTTTGTAAATAAATTAATTTTTTACGAAAAGGACCGTCCCCAACGGAAAATATTATAAATATTATGAAAAAAAAGAAGGTCCCGAAGGACCTCCCAATGAAAAAGCTTGAAACCTTGAGTAAATTCTATATATCATAGGATTTACTGCAATCATTTTAGCACCCATTTTTGAGTTTGTCAAGTGGTATTTTAATTTTTTTACACACTCATGTAATTTATTTTATGTATTAGTCATTGTCGATTTCTGGAGCTCCAACTGGGCAAACAGAAGCACAACTTCCACATTCTATACATTGACTTTTGTCAATAACATATTTATTTTCGCCTTGTGATATGCAGTTTACTGGGCAAGATGCTGCACAAGCACCGCATTGTACGCAAGCGTCTGAAATTTTGTATGCCATATTTTTCACCACCTTTCGCTTTACTTTATTTTAACTTGTATATTATATTTATTGCAAGTTTTTATATACTTCAAAATAGTTTACATCTCATCATCATTTGATGAGCTTATTTCCATTTTATCCATTTGTTCCATTTGTTCTAGCTCTTTTAAGTCTTCTTCGCTAACTTCTTGTTCAACTTCTTTCTTGCCGTCTTTTATTACTTTTACATCTGATGCATTATACTTTTTATAATAGAAATTGTCTTCATTGTCTTTTAGCTTAACTTTTAATACTTCGTTTAAAACTTCTATTCCTTCAACTGTACCTTCACCTTCATCTGTGCTTACTATTGCACCAAGTTTAGGCAATTTTTTTAGTTTGTCTTCATATACATTTTGCTCATATTTCAAGCAACACATTAATCTGCCACAAGAACCTGTAATTTTTGATGCATTTAAAGATAAATTTTGTTCTTTTGCCATTTTTATTGTTACTACATCCAACTTTTTAAGAAATGAACAACAACAAAGTTCTCTACCACATGGGCCATTTCCACCCATTCTTTTTATTTCATCTCTAACGCCTATTTGTCTAAGTTCTATTCTTGTTCTAAATACACTTGCTAAGTCTTTTACTAAATCTCTAAAGTCTATTCTTCCATCTGCTGTGAAGTAAAACAATAATTTTGAATTGTCAAATAGGTATCTTGCTTCAACTAGGTTCATTTTTAATTTATGTTCTTTTATTTTCTTTTGGCAAATGTCAAATGCCTTTTTTTCATTTTTTAAGTTTTCTTGCTGATGCCTTCTATCTTCTTTATTTGCTATTCTAAGTATTTTCTTTAATTCTTTTTTTACTTTATCATCCGGTAAATTTCTAGAATTTACTGTTACAGTGCCATATTCTTGTCCTAAAGCTGTTTCTACTATTACTTCGTCACCATTTCTTACGTCTAAATTTCCCGGATCAAAGAAGTATATTTTACCTGGTTTTCTAAATCTGACTCCTACTATTTTTACCATTGTGCTTAGTCCTCCTTTCTTGCCTTTTAATATTGTTTAATCAAATAAATATTATTGAATATATGTTTGAAACATTTCTGCAAACGTAACATGAAAATCTATTATTTATGCAATTCTTCCCATATGTGCATTAGCATATAGTCTATACACATATCATAATTATTATTTGCTAATATTTTCTTTTTAGTTTTTTCTATTATACTAATTGCTTTTGAATATTTAATATTTTCTTTTGCCTTTTCAAAAAATATTATATTTAAAAAGTCAAGCAATGTCATTATATCATCTTTTGATGAATATAACAAATCTGAATTATTTAATACATCTATTAAGCTATTTTTGCTTAAATAATCTGCAATAATTTTTAGCTGTGCAAACATTTCTCTTTTTTCAGAAATAGTATCTGCTTTTGCGACACTACCTTCGCATAACCTTATTATATCTTGGTCATTTGTGTGAAGTATTTGTGATATTTCTTCATTTGTTAAATCTTCAAACCTTATTATAACACATCTTGATTTTATTGTTTGCAACATTCTGTTTTCATTAGATGCAATTAAAATAATCATTGCATATTCTGGTGGTTCTTCTAAAGTTTTTAACAAACAATTTTGGCTTTCTTCTGTCATTGTGTCTGCGTCATCTATAATGTATACCTTTTTGCTTGAACTTATGGGCTTTTCTACAATTCTTGCTTGCAAGTTACGTATTTGCTCTATTTTTATACTTTTGCCATCTGGTACAATGATGCTAAAGTCAGGATTGCTATTTGCATCAAATTTTATGCAAGAATCACAGTTGTCAAAGTCAAGTTCTAAATTATCATTTGCAACATTATTATTTTGAACCTCATTATTCTTAACGCCGTTATTTTGAGCGCCACCATTACTTCCAAGGCACATTATTTTTTTTGCCAAATCTTTTGCAAATTTTTTTTTGCCTACCCCAGCTTTTCCAACAAATAAATAGCTATGTGATACATTGTTAGATTTTACTGCATTTTTAAGCGATTCTTTTATTTTATTATTTCCAACTATGTTTTCAAATAATTGCATTTTATTCCTCACTTTGTATTTTTCTAAAAAACCTCGAAGTAAATGCGGAAGAATATATATTGAAGTGTAAGTATAAATTATATTGTAAATTTTTATTCTACCTTTCCGAATTTATTAAGAGGCCAAAACCTAATCACAACCTTACTTTCTATTCTTTCAAAAGGTATACATCCAAATGCTCTACAATCTTTTGAACCTTCTCTGTTATCTCCCATTGCAAATACAGTATTTTCTGGAACTATAAAATCGTTTAGTACTCCTGTAGGCTCTGTTATTACATCATCTGTTAAATATGGCTCGTCTAATTCTTCTCCATTTATATATACTTTGCCATCTTTTATTTCTATATGCTCTCCTGGCAAAGCGATTACTCTTTTTATATAACTTTCTTTTCCTATTTCTAAAACGTGATATGTAAATTTTCCCCACCAAGTTGTAGGCTCATTATCATATTTTGCAATAGGATTATCTATCTCTTCTGCAGTTAAACCAGTAGCATTATTACTTGGTGCTTCAAATGTAATTATATCTCCTCTTTCAGGCATTTTGCCAAAAGTTCTAGGTAATCTATTTAATATAAGTCTATCATTTTGCTCCAACGTTGGCCACATTGAAGTTTGCTTTACTATAGTTGGAGTGCCTACAAAGTATTTTATTAATATTGCAATAACAACTGCAATTATAATACAATATATCCATTCCAATATATTTTTTACTTTATCATTCATTGTATAAATTTGCCTCCAAATTACTTTGTATTATATTGGTGTTTTTTTATGCTATTTATGCAAAAATTAACAATACTTATGTTATTACTTGTATTTATTTCTTTTTTACAGGTATTTGTATTACTACTTCTGTACCTTCATTCACTTTACTTTTAATATTTATACTTCCATTATTTTTTTCAATAATTTCTTTTGCTATGGATAAGCCAAGTCCAGTTCCTCCAAGTTGCCTTGAACGTGCTTTGTCCACTCTATAGAATCTTTCAAATATTCTTTCTAAGTCTTCTTTAGGGATTCCTATACCTGTATCTTTTATTTTTACATACGCATCATTATGTACAAATCCTACATATATATCTATTTTTCCACCGTCTGGTGTATATTTAATACTATTACTTAAAATATTTAATATTACTCTTTCTATGCCATCTTTATCTGCATAAACATAAGGAACATTGGCTGTTACAAAACAATTTACTTCTTGATTTTTCTTTTTGATTTCTATATCAAATTTTTCTTTGCAAGCCTTTGCTAATTCTCCCAAATCAAATTCTGTTGGCTTATATGCTACCCTATCATTATCGTATTTTGAAAGTGTTAGTAAATCTTGAACTAGCTTTTCCATTCTGTCAGCATTGTCATCTATAACGTGTAAAAAGTGCTTTTCAGTTTCTTTATCACAATCACCATCAAGAAGTGTTTCTGAGTAGCCTTTAATTGATGTAATAGGAGTTTTTAGCTCGTGAGATACATCTGCGACAAATTCTTTTCGCATATTATCTAATTTAACATGCTCTGTAATATCCTGAATGACAACCATTACTCCTGCTGGCATATCCAAGTCATCTCTATATGGAATAAAAAATAAACTCATTGTTCCTTGTTCATTTTCTATTTTCTTTTCTGATGATGTCCAACTGTCTAAGTAAATTATTTTTTCCATATTTATATCTGAAAATTTGCCAAATATGGATTTAAAAGTTGTATCGTTATTTTTTATGCCAAGTAGTTGTTTTGCAACAGGATTTATATATGTTACTTTTCCGTCCATATTAAATGTTATAACTCCATCAGTCATATGCTTTAATATGGTTTCTTTTTGCTTCTTTTCACTATTTACATCTTTTAAGTTTTGTTTTAATTCATCTACTATTTCATTAAATGACTCTGTAATTTCATCTCCTGATGAAATTGTATTTAAGTCATTTATATCTGCACTGAATATAGCTTTTTTAGCACCTTTTAACATTTTTGACATTGGTTCTATATATTTTTTTACTTCTATTATAGCTATAATTATTGTAAAAACAGAGAACAAAATTAAAGATGTTATTGATACTGTTTTTATGTTAGATATGTATTCGCTACTCACACCTGCGTTTATTAGTATACGTGAAAAATATATTGTAAAAAAGCAGATTATTGCTATTGTAACAATATATAGTATAAGTATTATTTTCATTTGAAAATTTTTCACGAATTATGCCTCCAATAACCCATTAGTTTTTTATTAAATTTGTTTTTATAATTTGATATTAGTAATGCTATATTATTAAGATTTACAAATATCAAACTATTTTGACTCTATGTAATACCCTACTCCTCTTTTTGTTATAAGAATTTTTGGATTTGCCGTATTTTTTTCTATTTTTTCTCTTATTCTTCTAATTGTTACATCTACTGTTCTTATATCACCATAATACTCGTATCCCCATACTTTTTCTAATAAGTCTTCTCTTGTAACAACTTGTCCTGGTTTTTGTGCTAAGTACCTTAATACTTCAAACTCACGTCTTGTAAGGTCAGTAACTTTTTGTCCCCTTACTTCAACTTCAAACTTATCAAAGTCTAGTTTTAAGTCTCCAACAACAATTTTATTGTTTCTTACTCCTGATGCACTTAATTCATCATTTTGTTCAACTTTGCGTAGATTAGCTTTTACTCTAGCAATTAGCTCTCTAACACTAAAAGGCTTTGTCATATAATCATCTGCGCCAATTTCTAGTCCTAATATTTTGTCTATTTCTTCTCCTTTTGCAGATAGCATAATTATAGGAGTTTTACTAAGTGTTTGTCTAATTCTTTTGCACACAGTAAGTCCATCTGCTTTTGGAAGCATTACATCTAATAAAATTAAATCAGGGTTTTGTGAAAGTGCAAGAGATACTCCTTCTTCTCCATCACTTGCTGTTATTGTTTTATATCCTTCTTTTTCTAAGTTAAATACTAATAAATCTTGAATTGATGGCTCATCATCTACTATTAATATTTTCTTTTTTGAATCATCATATGTATTTGTGTTTGTTACGGTATTTTGCACAAAAGTCCCACCTTTCTAAATTTTTAGCAAATTTTATTGCTTTGCTTTAAGTGTATTTTAATAGTTTGTTTTAAGGTATACACTAAGTCGATTTTCTCATAGCTATATTTATATCACAAATATGGGAATTTATCAATCAAAAAGTGAATTTTTTTTAATTTGACATAAATATGATTTTATGATATAATAAAAGGTAATCCGATTTTTATTTTAAGCAATTTCAGTCAGGAGGTTTTTGTATGACTAAGGAAATTGTATTGTGGTTAGTTTGTTGCATCGCCTTCATAATATTTTGCTCGGATTCATGTTATAACTTCATAGTAGAATTGAGAAAGAGGGAATGCAAGAAACGGAAGTTGGTCATAACAGGTCTTGGCATAATATGGTATGGGAGTTTGGCCATAGCAAATTTCACTTTATTCTTTGATACAATGTTTGGTCCAACAAATATAAACCAAATCTTCATCATTGTTTTGGGTACATGCGTAGCCATCTCTATAGCTACCATGGTTGATGTAGCACTTAAAAATTAACCGCAAACCTGGCACAGGGTTTCCTGTGCCAGGTTTTTATGTCAATATTGTCAAATAGAACCGTCCCTATTGACAAAAGCTTGAAATAAAATATTTTTAGAAAGTCGTGGCTAGGCGAACGTAGCGAACGTTGTACACACTGTATCTGCCGATACTACAATTGATAAAGTCAACGTGGTAAGCATAACTAGTATCGCTCTGTGAAGAAGACCAATAGTTGTCTTTAAGCCCAAATGTGCCAGAATAATTACTTTCTGTAATATCAAATGCTTCGCTAAAAGCTGACCATTCTGATTTTGATGGAATAAACCATCCATCAGCTATTTCTTCCTGTATTTCTTCCCAAATATCATCTACATTAGGATTAGGATTATTACTATGTGCCCCCCATGGAAGATTTGGGTCATTCCATTTTAGATTTACATATTCTGTGTTTCCTCTTCCCTCTCCAAAATCATTTTCAGAACCACCGACAGTTTTATCCAATTTCCCTGATGCTGCATAATACCAACAAAAAGTTTTTCTCTCATTTATATCTTCTAGTGCCATTACATAAAATCTATCGTTTCCACTTGTCCCTTCCATTGGCGCTATTACTTTTCCCGTTCCAAAGTATGAGTCTGTATACTCTCCCTTTACATAATATTGTTTAAATCCTGTTCCTGCTGGGATTGTATAAACTCCCCAGCCATTACTACCCCATTCTCCGCTTTCTTCTTCTCCTGCTAAATCAGCAAATATTACTCCGTCTACTGTTATTTCTCCGCTACTATCTAAATCTGCATAATATACATTTTTTGCACTTATTTGTAAGTCTTCATCTAAATTCATTCTTGTTCCTACTATTTTTTCTCCTTTTACATATGCTGTTTTTCCCATTGCTATATCTTCTGGGGTTGCTGTGGCATCTGACGTATCCAATGTTTCTAAAGTTCCTGTTATTCCTCCTATTGTTATTCCTTTTTTAATATAACTTGCAACTAAGCTTGATCCTGCATTTGCTGTTGTAGCTGAATAACTTTCACTTGCAACTTGATTGTTGCTTTTTATTATGCTTGTGGTTATTATTATGGCTATTATTACTGCAACTAGCAGTATGGCTATAAAGCCTATTATCTTTTGCTTTTTACTTAGTTTTTTCATATACTATACTTCTCCCTTCATTTTGTCTTAAGCTTTTCATTTTTGTTATTGATTTTTTTAGAACTTGTCAATCAATAGAGACGCTCCTAATTGACACAAAGCACAAAAAAACTATGCCTAATTAGACATTTTTCATACGTCTAAAAAGCATAGTTTTTCTTCTATGTTCACATAAAGTTATTCTATTAAATC